>DATCXS010000031.1:0-5696 GCA_036565645.1 Mucilaginibacter sp. | reverse complement strand
CTATAACTTATTCGCCGGTGGCGGATGCCTGCCTGCTATGTGGGGCCTCGGAATACAATACCGCATGAAAGCCGACAGCAAGCAAGTGGACGTTTATAAAATGGCCGCCTACTTTCGCGATAACCATATCCCTGTTGATGTATTTGGATTGGAGCCTAAATGGCAGACCGCTTCTTATTCATGCTCCTACGTTTGGAGCCCGGAGTATTTTCCTGCCCCGCAAGAGCTGATCGACAAGCTGAAAACCGAGGGTATCAAACTGAATTTATGGGAACATGCCTATACTTCGCCGGCATCGCCAATTTACGGTGCTTTGGCGGGTGCTGCCGGCGATTATAAGGTCTGGAACGGGCTTGTTCCGGATTTTGCAGGTAAGGTTGCGCCCAAAATTTTCGCCGATTATCATCAAAAAACTTTTGTAGACAAAGGCGTAGCAGCATTCAAAATGGATGAATGCGACAATTCAAACATCGCTACCGGTAATGCGGTTTGGGCTTTCCCGGAGATGTCACAGTTCCCTTCGGGTATTGATGGCGAGCAGATGCACCAGGAGTTTGGCATACTCTATTTCCAGACCATGTATAGCAATTATAAAAAGTCAAACAAACGTTCGTATTTCAATATACGTTCGCTTAATGGGTTTGCCTCATCGTATCCGGCATCGTTATACAGCGACACCTATGTTCATAAAGAATATATCCGGATGATCAGCAATGCTGGTTTTTCAGGGTTGTTGTGGTCGCCGGAGGTCAGAGAATCCTCGTCGATAACAGAACTTTGCCGCAGGGCGCAAACGGCTATTTTATCATCCCAAACTGTATTTAATAGTTGGTATCTGAAAAGTCCGCCCTGGCTGCAATATGACCGTAACAAGAACAATCGCGGCGAAATGTTGCCTAATGCTAAGGAGGCCGAAGCGCACATACGTGTTTTGCTGAACTTCAGGATGAGTTTTATTCCTTATCTATATTCGGCGTTTGCCAAATATAACCGCGAAGGTGTGCCGCCTTTCAGGGCACTTGTGGTTGATTATCCGGACGATAAAGCGACTTACGACGTATGGGACGAATACATGATCGGCGACAACGTTCTGGCTGCACCACTGGCTGACAGCGCGTCATCGCGCAAAGTATATTTACCTAAAGGCAATTGGTATGATTATAATACCAATAAAATATATGCAGGGGCGCAGACCTATACTATTGAAACCGGCCTGGAACAAATACCAATATTCATTAAAGAAGGCACTATATTACCTATAGCCAAACCTGTAGAACATATAGAACCCAGCACACAGTTTGAAACTACTTGCTATGTGTATGGCTCTAATCCTGCACCTATTGAGCTTTTTGAAGATGATGGTGTCACATTTAATTATGAGAAAGGAAATTTTAATACGGTATTCTTAGATTGGCGAAATGGTAAGTATAAAGTGACAAGAAAAGGTAATTTGAAAGCACAACGGTTTGTGATCAAAAGATGGGTTAAAATTTAATAGATTTTGTTTCCCCATCAAGCAGCATTAGGCTCTGTTCCGCGATCAATAGACGATCCGATAACAACCAATAATATCAAGGCATTATTTGCACCTGACATTTTAAAGCATGATGTAATAAATATTGCATATGGAGAGCAAACCTCATTAAATGAACTGTGGGCACATATTTGTAATATAGCTGCTATTAGTATACCAACTGTATATGCTAAAGAGCGTAAAGGAGATGTAAAACATAGCATGGCAAATATAGAAAAGGCCGAAGCTGTTATTGGTTATAGACCATGTTTCTCTCCAATAAAAGGCCTTGAAATAACTGTAGCCTGGTATATGTTAAATAATACTAAATAGTAAGGGTAGCTCCGAATATTGCCGGCTTTTCTATGAAGTTGATTGCGAACAGCAAGGTTTTGCTGACACAATCAAACTGTGTAGTCTAAATATAATTTGTTTAAATGCTTTAAAGTTTTTAGTATTGGAAAGATTTTAAACCGCTTTTCAAGGCAAAAATCCTCGCAAAAAATTAGTAAAAACCATAATCTGTAAACAAGGCTGATAGCAGGTGTGTTAAACCGACTGATGAGTATTCATTTGGCACAGCCTCTACATTGACAAAATAATATGCAAAGAAGAACTTTCATTAAAAACGGCGGCTTGTTGGGTGCTACATTAGTGCTTACTAAAGTGCCTTCGTTCGCTGCTAGTGCTGCCAATGCAGCTTACCCGGTAGTTAGAACGTCTAAAAGAAATTTTACCAGTACCGCAATTGAGAAGGCCATAACCGAGTTCACTAAAAATGTAAAAGACAAAGAACTGGCTTGGTTGTTTAACAACTGCTTTCCTAATACGCTGGATACCACAGTAACTTTTACCGAAAAAGATGGAAAGCCTGACACTTATGTAATCACCGGCGATATTGACGCCATGTGGTTGCGCGATAGCAGCGCCCAGGTACATCCGTACCTGCACTTTATCAAGGAAGATAAAAAGTTACAACAGCTGGTAGCAGGCGTTATCAATCACCAGACTGCTTGTGTATTGAAGGACCCTTATGCAAACGCATTTTATAATGATCCAAATAAAGTGGGCGAATGGGCGCATGATCTGACTAAGATGCAGCCGGGTATACATGAGCGTAAATGGGAGATCGACTCGTTGTGCTACCCAATCCGCCTGGCTTATAAATATTGGAAGACAACCGGCGATACAAGCCCTTTTGACGCCAAATGGAAATCGGCCATTGAACTCACTTTAAAAACTTTTAAAGAACAACAGCGTAAAACCAGCCAGGGGCCATACAGCTTTCAGCGTAAAACAGCCTGGGCTACAGATGGTGTGCCGATGAATGGTTACGGCTATCCGGTTAAACCCAACGGGTTGATTTGCTCGGCTTTCCGCCCAAGCGACGACGCTACCATTTATATGTACTTGATACCTTCAAATTTCTTTGCAGTTGTTAGCTTAAAACAAGCATCAGAAATGATCAGTGCCATTACCAAAGACACTAAACTGGCTGCCGAACTTAAAGCACTGGCTTTAGAGGTTGAAGCTGCGTTGAAGAAAAATGCTATTGTAACTCATCCGGCTTATGGTAAAATATATGCTTATGAAGTTAACGGTTATGGCAGCTATAACTTAATGGACGATGCTAACGTGCCAAGTTTACTAAGCTTACCTTATTTAGATGCAGTATCGGTAAATGATCCTATCTATCAAAACACCCGCCGTTTATTATTGTCTGCTGATAATCCTTTCTTCTTTAAAGGTAAAGCAGGCGAGGGTATAGGTGGCCCGCACGCAGGTAGAGATATGATCTGGCCTTTAGGAATTATTATGCGTGGCTTAACAAGCAAGAGTGATGCTGAGATTAGAAAATGTATCGCTTTGTTGAAAAGTAGTAATGCCGGTACCGGCTTTATGCACGAGTCGTTCCATAAAGACGACGTCAAGCATTTCAGTCGCTCATGGTTTGCCTGGGCCAATACGTTATTTGGCGAGTTCTTGTGGGAAACCTATAAAAGCAAGCCGCAATTATTGTCTTAATCAAATTAATCAATATAAAATGGCTGCCGCGATAACGGCGGCCATTTTTTTTAACCTTTTTTGCCGATGAAAGTATTAGTTTTTGGTCCGTCGGGGTCAGGTAAAACGTATGTGGCAAAAGCATTGCAACAATCTGGCATAAATGCATTTGATGATGCCGATATTGCAGGATTATCAAACTGGTATGATCAGAATGGGCGTAAGGTAACTGAGCCGGCTACTGCTGACGAAGCTACAGAAAAGCATTATGCTTTTTTATAGAGTAAAAAGATCCTGGCCAGGTTTATAGATCAGTATGATAGCGTCTATGTTTTTGGCGGGTCTGGCAACGTATGGAGCGTATTTGATCTGTTTGACAGGGTTTATTTCCTGAAGATTGATGCCGAGCTGCAAAAGAAACGTTTAATGAGCCCCGAAAGGCCTACGCCGCTAATGGATGTAAATGATGACGGTTGTGTAATATGGGGCAAATGGTTTGAGCAAATGGCTAAAGAAAAGAATATTCCCTTTATTGATGCAGATCAGACTCCCGGGCAGATCTTTCAGATCATTAGCCGAAAATGATTTCTTAGAAAAAGAAAGGCCAGGAGTAATCACCCCACAGCCTCCCTTTTTTCTAAATGTTATTGATTATTGTACTGTATATCGATAAACCTGACGACCCAGTTCGCCGGCTGCATCAATACCTTCAACTATAACTTTATAGGTGCCCGGTCCATCAGCATTATAAAAGCTGAATGAAGTTTGGCCCTGCTCATCAGTTTTTAAATAGGGGTTCCAGTACACCGTTGTCCGCAGATCAGGCTCTTTGTCATTAATGCCCGGTTCATATTTAGGCGAATAAAAATCACGGACTTTATTATATCCCTTAGGTGTAATATTAACGATACTCGGGTTATATGTCCTGCGAGATGTACCCAGTTTAGTTAGAATTAATACGTATCCTGCATCATTATTTCCTAATGAATTACGGGCGGCTACGTTGTGTCTTACAACTTCTATTTTAGCAACATCCTGCGGTGGTACGCTGTTGTCCAAAATGTCAGCAATCTCATCAGGGTTAGTAATCATCTGGCCATTGAGAATTAAGCTAAGGTCTTTTTTCATCACCATATCATACAACTCGCTGCCATTTTTCCCCTGCTGAATCATTACTCCCTGAATGCGGGCCTGTAAACACATTGCCAGGCTTATGCAATTCTCGGCTTCATCTTCAGGAAATTTAATAATTTGGTCAGCAGATTGTTCATCCATTAATTTAAACATACCCTGCGGCGCTATATTAGCATCTTGCTTTGCCCTAAATGCGGTAATTCTCACTTCTCTTAAACGTTTCATTTTATCCATCTGCCCGGTTTTTTCATAAAAATCGTCCTGTTTTTTAGCAGTTTCCAGATAGGCGTTTAACGTGGCATTTATATTTGTAGTAATATCAGCTAAATTCTTGTTTTTACTGATGTGCATTCTTGGAAGCGTATCAAGCATTATAATAGTTCTATCACTTTTATTCAATTTGGCTTGCACGGCAAATTTGATGCTGTCTTTTACAACGATGTTTTCAAACTTAAATCTTCCGTTTGCATCCGATGTCGTAGTTTGAGCAATATTAGCTCTTATGGACAATAAGGTCACATCGGCTCCCGGCAAAGGTCTTTTACCAAGCGTATAAACCGTTCCTGATATTTTAGTACCAAGTTTTTCGGCTTCAAAAGTTGGTTGCTTATCTGTCCCGCTTAGTATTTCTTTCCATGTAAACCGGCGATATCCCTGAGTAAGCATTAAGTTGTCTAATGCCTTGTCTACATCATCGTCAGATTTGGCAAAATAATAATTAGGCTTTTCTATATACCCCTTTAAGTCAGACGATAGGAGCAGGTTTGAATAGATGGTGGTTGCTGCATTCTCATCAAACGGAACATGCGTCTCATCAATCACTGAAACAGAGAAGTTGCCCCCTAATGGTGCCTTACCCTTGCTGTCTTGTACATTTAAGTTTATAGTAATAGGCTCTTTGCTTTTATAGTTATTTTTTGCCGACTTCAAATTTACTTTCATCATGTCATTGCTTTTAATGAAAGCTATGCGCTCATTCAAAGGCTCACCTGCAGCGGTAAAAATGGTAAATTGAGCGATACCCGTTGGGAATAGCTTTTTTTCC
>DATCXS010000260.1:0-4665 GCA_036565645.1 Mucilaginibacter sp. | reverse complement strand
AACTTTCAAGCCCGGGTAAGGTTCCTCGCGTATCATCGAATTAAACCACATGCTCCTCCGCTTGTGCGGGCCCCCGTCAATTCCTTTGAGTTTCACCCTTGCGGGCGTACTCCCCAGGTGGAATACTTAACGCTTTCGCTTAGACGCTGACCGTATATCGCCAACATCGAGTATTCATCGTTTAGGGCGTGGACTACCAGGGTATCTAATCCTGTTTGATCCCCACGCTTTCGTGCCTCAGTGTCAATAAAACCATAGTAAGCTGCCTTCGCAATTGGTGTTCTGTGACATATCTATGCATTTCACCGCTACTTGTCACATTCCGCCTACCTCTAGTTCATTCAAGCCCATCAGTATCAAGGGCACTGCGATAGTTAAGCTACCGTCTTTCACCCCTGACTTAACAGGCCACCTACGCACCCTTTAAACCCAATAAATCCGGATAACGCTTGGATCCTCCGTATTACCGCGGCTGCTGGCACGGAGTTAGCCGATCCTTATTCTCAGAGTACATTCAGCTTGATACACGTATCAAGGTTTATTCCCCTGCAAAAGCAGTTTACAACCCGTAGGGCCGTCTTCCTGCACGCGGCATGGCTGGTTCAGACTTCCGTCCATTGACCAATATTCCTTACTGCTGCCTCCCGTAGGAGTCTGGTCCGTGTCTCAGTACCAGTGTGGGGGGTCATCCTCTCAGATCCCCTAAACATCGTCGCCTTGGTGAGCCGTTACCTCACCAACTAGCTAATGTTCCGCATGCCCATCTTCGTCCTATAAATATTTGATTACTTTGTGATGCCACATTGTAATGTTATGCGGTCTTAATCTCTCTTTCGAGAGGCTATCCCCCTGACGAAGGTAGGTTACATACGTGTTACGCACCCGTGCGCCACTCTCATGAGGAGCAAGCTCCCCAATCCCGTCCGACTTGCATGTATTAGGCCTGCCGCTAGCGTTCATCCTGAGCCAGGATCAAACTCTCCATTGTAAAATGTTTTGTTCGATCTTTCTGACCCTATTATTCAATAACAGAATCTTAATTATCATTTGTATTTCTTTATACAATTGCTTAACCTTCAATCCTCTCTTCTTTTCAAGCTTGCTCGTAATCTTGGGTAAAATTACCAGCCCGCTCGCTACATGATTTTCTATTTCCTAAAAGAACTTTTTTCTTCGCCTCGCGGTTCAGATTTTATATGTTTTCGACTTTTAATCGTCGCTAACTTTTCAATTTTTATTTTCGAAAATCGCTTTCGAAACTTCGCTTATTTTAGCGCCCTTTGTTTTGGGACTGCAAAGGTAGGAACCTTTTTTGTATCCGCAAATTTTATTTTAAAATAATTTTTGCTTCGTGTTTTCGTCTTTTTTAAGAGCGTCCGCTTCCTTATTTGCGGGCTGCAAAGGTACGTATAGTTTTGACTTACGCAAACGCTTTGTAATAAAAAATCGCATCAAATCATTAAACAGCTGCAAATCAGCCGGAAAATTTTCAGACCCCATTGAATTGAAAGCTATATACTGATAATACGTTTATCATGATCTCGGAGAAGCGCCATTTAAAACAGATTTAGATAAATATATTCTTTAAGAGCGTGGCACACTACTATTATCCTTGTACTTCAACAGGCCAATGCTTGAATAAGCCTTTTGCATTAACTATATAAATCATACTGATAATCATAATGGGAGCATGTTATCGTCTGTTATTATATATTATAATCAATGTCACCTGCAATATTAAAGGTTAAAAGATGTTAAAATAACCCGGCGCTTTATATAATAATAAAGTACACCTTATATATTAGCCCCTGGTAAATAAAAAATTGACTCGTTTATAATATTCGTTATCTTTGCAAAATGTTTAAAAAACAAATCCTGTTACTTACCGGCTTATTGATTGTACTATTGCTTGCAGACGTTGGCTGCCGCAGTAAGTACGAAAAGCTTAAAGCAAGTAATGATAATGCTAAAAAATTCCAGGAGGGCAAGCGTTTATACGATAAGAAGGAATATGTCAAAGCATTAGGATTGTTTGAAACCTTACTTTCTCGTTATCGTGGTACCGAGGGCGCTACAGATTTATTTTATCTGAATGCTATGGCTAACTATAAGCTTAAAGATTATACATCGGCAGCTTATCATTTTAATGAGTTTGCTACCTCTTATCCATCTGATCCGAGGGCTGAAGAGGCCCGGTTCCTGACTGCTTATTGCTATTACCTGGATGCGCCTGTTTATTCATTAGACCAGACCAATACTTATAAATCTATTGAGAAACTGCAGCTATTCATCAACCTTTATCCAAAAAGCGACAGGGTTGCAGAGGCCAGCAAACTGATACAAGACTTACGCGACCGCTTAGAGCTTAAAGCTTACTCGAATGCCAAATTATATTTGACTATCGGAGATAACCAATCGGCCGTTATTGCGTTTGGTAATGTTTTACGCGATTATCCGGATACTAAATATGCCGAAGAACTTGATTTTTTGACTATTAAGGCTCAATATGAGTATGCACACGAAAGTCGTGAGTATAAGCAGGAAGACCGTTATACTCAAGCCATAGCAGCTGCCGACCAGTTTTTTGATAAGTATCCAAAAAGCACTTATACCGCACAGGCGCAGGAATTGAGAAAAGACAGCCAGGCAGGTATAGTACAAGTTAAGAAAATATTAGCCGAAGCAAGCGAAAACGAGAAACTTGCACGCAAATTGGCACGCAAAGACTCGGTATTTATAAACCAACGATCAGAAACAACAGACATTCATAAAAAAGTAACGCCATAATCATACAAGAATATGAGTAACAACAATAATAATAATGCGAACAAACCTGCCGTTGCAAGCAGCACAGTAACCCGCGATTTACGCGAATTGGACGTAGCAACCGGAAACATTTACGAGTCGCTGGTAATTATGGCCAAAAGGGCAAACCAGATTTCAAACAATGTTAAGGAAGAATTGCATGCCAAACTTTCTGAGTTTGCCTCATCAAACGATAATCTGGAAGAGATCTTCGAGAATCGTGAGCAAATCGAGATTTCTAAATATTACGAAAAATTGCCTAAACCAACATTGGTTGCAGTTCAGGAATTTTTAGACGATAAAATTTATTATCGCAATCCGGTTAAAGAGGAATAAGGCCTGTAAGTAAAAAGCTAAAAGTCAAAATTCAGAAGTGCGCATAGCCTTTTGAGTTTTGACTTTTGTATTTTTATGCCAGATTTATAAGTCGGATTTGTTTTTGAATTTTGACTTCTGAATTTTGACTTAAGTATGCTGGAAGGTAAAAATGTGGTATTAGGCGTTTGCGGCAGCATTGCCGCTTACAAGTCGGCTTTGCTGGTCAGGCTGCTGGTTAAAGCCGGCGCCAATGTGCAAGTTGTCATGACTGCCGATGCTACCAACTTTATCACGCCGCTTACATTGGCTACCCTTTCCAAAAACCCTGTATTTACTGAATACTTTGTTGCCGAAACAGGCGAGTGGCATAACCATGTCGAATTGGGCCTGTGGGCCGATGTCATGCTAATAGCTCCTGTAAGCGCCAATACCCTGGCCAAGATGGCTAATGGGTTGGTAGATAATTTACTGACCGCAGTTTACCTGTCGGCCAAATGCCCGGTGTACTTTGCTCCGGCTATGGATCTGGATATGTGGAAGCATTCGTCGACTAAGGCTAACATTGAAACCTTGCAGGGCTTTGGCAATATTATGATTGCGCCCGGCAGCGGCGAATTAGCCAGCGGACTGTACGGCGAGGGCCGGATGGCCGAGCCTGAGGATATCATTGAGTTCTTGTCTGCCGATATCAAAAAAAAACTTCCTTTAGTTAATATAAAGGCCCTGGTTACTGCCGGCCCTACGCATGAAGCTATTGACCCGGTGCGTTTTATTGGCAACCATTCATCGGGTAAAATGGGGTTTGCTATCGCGGATGAGCTGGCGCGATTGGGGGCCGACGTGACTTTAATTTCCGGACCATCGGCACAGAAAGCAAAACAGCGTTCGGTAAAACGTGTGGATGTAACCTCGGCGTCCGAAATGCTGGAAGCTTGTCAACAGTACTATAGTGACGCTAAGGTTTGTATCATGAGCGCCGCCGTGGCCGACTATACCCCGGTAACCATCGCGCAGCAAAAAATAAAGAAACAAGATGACAGCGCACTAACCATCGAAACCAAAAAGACAACCGATATATTAAAGTATTTGGGCGACCATAAACAGGACGGCCAGCTATTGGTAGGGTTTGCTTTGGAGACCCACAACGAGGAGCAAAACGCCATCGACAAACTAAAAAAGAAGAACCTGGACTTTATAGTGCTTAATTCGCTGGGTGATGCCGGGGCTGGATTTGCTACTGATACCAACAAGATAACCATTATTGACCGGAACCTGCATCAAACCGCCTTCGGTCTGAAAAGTAAAGAGGCCGTGGCTAAGGATATTTGTGATAAGGTGGTATCTTTATTGAAGAAATGAGAACGTTAGGCATTTACATTATACTGCTGCTTTTAACCCTGTCCGCCCGGGCGCAGGATCTGAATGCCCGCGTGAGCGTAGTTGCCCCAAAGGTGCAGACCACTAATAAACGCATATTCCAGTCGCTGGAGACGGCGATGAAAGATTTCCTGAATGGCCATAAGTGGCTTGCCGAACCCCTGC
>DATCXS010000242.1:0-4635 GCA_036565645.1 Mucilaginibacter sp. | reverse complement strand
AGCCGACCCCGCACTAAAAAGCTACCCGGTATGGAACCTTACCGAGGGCGGCGCGCAGACAGACAATGCAGGCTTACAATATTTAACTATCCCCGATGGGGCCAATACGGTAATGTCGGCCGGTATGCAATATGCCGATTACGCTACCTGCCATAACTATTTCTCGCACCCGAGCCATCCGGGCGTGTACGACAACCAAACCTGGAACGCCGCCGACCCGGGTCGGCTTTGTAAAGTAGACGGATTGTATGGTAATTATGGAAAAACCTGGCGCAGCAAGTTTGCTGGCTATACAGACGACGAACTGATCAATCTGCCCAAAGTAACTACCGAAACCGGTGTTACCATACAAGGCGAGTTTACCGAAGAGAAGCAGGCCCGCTTGTATCTGAACCTGTACCTGGCGCAGTTTAAACGCAAATGGAGCTATACCGCTGTTTATTTGCTGCGCGATAGGTCTGACGAGGCCGGCAACCAATCGTTCGGGTTCTATCAAAAAGATTATACACCGCGAAAGGCAGCTGTTTATCTGCATAATCTCACCACCATACTGGCCGATAAAGGCATAGCCAAGAAACCCGACTCATTGGCCTACGCCATTGTTAACCGGCCCACCACCGTTCATGACCTGCTGCTGCAAAACAGCGACGGCAAGTTTCAACTGGTTATCTGGGATGAAAAAGCCACCGGCGCCGACCAGGTAAACGTTAGCCTGGGTAAAAACCACAAAACCATTAAAGTTTACGATCCCACGCAGGGAGAATCTGAGCAGCAAACCTTGAAGAATACCAATACAGTAAAGTTGACTTTAAGCGACCACCCGGTTATTATTGAGCTTTAAAGTCCCGCTTCAACATAAATAAAGCCCCGATAACCGAACAACGGCATCGGGGAGTTTGCATTTATAAACAATGGGCTAATTGTTGGCGGTTTTAAATGTAAATGGCTTTTTAGTATCTATCAGGTCGCAAACCTCAACCTCAAAAACCTCCGCAATTTCAAATATCCTTTGCAGGCTGATGTTTGACTGCCCTATCTCGATTTTACTGTAAGCATTTTGCGATATATTTAGCCGCAAACCCAGATACTCCTGCGAGTAATTTCTATACAACCTTGCACTTTTAATATTAGCAGCTATAGCATTTTTATTATACATAACATTTTATCAATAGATGTATATCAAGATACGAAGCTTTACCCCGCCCGGTTTTTAAAAAAGAGTAACAATGTATTTATGTATTTTAGGGGGTAATTGAACCATAACTCTATATAAATCGTCAAAAAGTTGTTAGCTTTAATTAACCAAACCTGTACTTATGAAAAAGATAAACCTTATTACAACATTGCTTTTACTATGCGCTTTCGGTGCATACGCACAATCAAGAACATTTGAAATAGAGAAACTGGATATTATATCAACGGCGAACAATATCATTTGAATGAGCCTGCGATGCCGACACCCGGCGCGATCAAACTCGATTAAAAATAAAAAATTTATCCCTACATTTATTGCCGAACAGGCTTGCAACGAGCCGGTATCAAAGCCAATCGTAATTAACCTTAGTAAAGCAATAAATCCTGATGAAGAAAAATTTAATTCTTTTGCTGCTGCTTGTGCCGTTTTTAAAAGTCAGCGCACAGCATATCTCCATTAAAAAGGGATGGAAAATGACCGTAGGCGACAACGCCGGATGGTCTAACCCAAATTTTGACGACTCAGGCTGGCAAGCTGCCAACCTGAATAAACCCTGGGAGCAACAGGGCCACGCCAACTACGATGGATTTGGCTGGTATCGTACCCATGTGGTTATTCCGTCATCCCTCAAAGAAAAAGCTTATCTGAAAGATAGCCTGCTGCTTAGCTTGGCCAGTGTCGATGATAATGATGAAGTATATCTGAACGGCACCCTGATTGGCAAATACGGCGGTCGCGGCGGTAGCATTAAAGCGAGCCATTACGGCGCGCGCGCTTATAAAATTGCGGCCAATAATCCTGCTGTTTTATGGGATAAAGACAACGTAATTGCTATACGCGTTTACGATACCGGTGGCGACGGTGGCCTTTACGGCAGCGATTTTAATATCCACATGGCCGATATTATGGAGGGCGTTGAGTTTGATAAAAGCAGCGATTTTAGCTATGGCGACAAGAACCTGATGGGCAAGTCGATAGCGTTAAATACAAAAAATGTATATCATTACCAGGGTACACTGTCCGTAAAGGTTACCGACCCCGAAACAGGCGCGACCGTTTTAACGCTTAAAACAGATACGGCTCATTTTACCAAAGGTAAGCCATTTTCATGGTGGTTCACTTTCAATACTGCCAAAAAGAAATCATATAATATCGAATATATTTTTAAGGATAAAAAATCAGGTACTGAAATAACCGAAACCGAAACTACACCATACATTTTAACCCCGGCTGTTGGCGCTGCTCCGCACATTAACGGCGCTTCGGTGTTTGGTGTCCACCCTGGCCATCCGGTACTTTTCCTTATTCCGGCTACAGGAGCAGCTCCGTTAACTTATAAGGTACAGGGTTTGCCGGCAGGTTTAAAGGTGGATACAAAAAAAGGTATAATTACCGGTGTGGTTACAAAACCGGGTAACTATCATTTAATATTTACAGTAAGCAATCGCAAAGGCAGCGCTACTAAGAAATTTACTTTAGCCATAGGCGATAAAATAGGCTTAACCCCGGCATTGGGCTGGAACAGCTGGAATGCCTGGGGCCTTAGCGTAAACGACGAAAAAGTGCGTACCGCAGCCCGCGAAATGGCAGAACGCCTGGCGTCGCACGGGTGGTCATATATTAACATTGATGACGGCTGGGAAGCCGAGAGCCGCGACGCTAACGGCAAGATCGTCACCAATAATAAATTCCCTGACATGAAGGGCCTAACCGATTATGTGCATAGCCTGGGCCTGCGTATGGGGATCTATTCATCGCCCGGTCCGCGCACTTGCGGCGGATACCTGGGTAGTTACCAGCACGAGGATGATGATGCCATTACTTACGGTAACTGGGGCATCGACTACCTGAAATACGACTGGTGTTCGTACGGACAGATAGCGCCAAGCCATCCAAATCTGGACGAAATGAAAAAACCTTACCTGGTGATGCGTGCATCGTTAAATAAAGCAAGCCGCGACATCCTGTTTAGCTATTGCCAGTATGGCATGGGCGAAGTTTGGAAATGGGGCGCTGAAGCCGGCGGTAACAGCTGGCGCACAACCGGTGATATTACCGATACCTGGGCAAGCATGTCGGGCATTGGGTTTAGTCAGGACAAAGCAGCTCCCTATGCCGGCCCGGGCCATTACAACGACCCTGATATGCTGGTTGTGGGTAAAGTGGGTTGGGGCCCTGCACTACACAATAGCCGCCTCACTTATGACGAGCAATATACTCACATCAGTTTGTGGAGCATGCTGGCATCGCCACTGTTAATTGGTTGCGATATGGGCCACTTAGACAGATTTACTCTGAGCCTGCTAACTAACGACGAAGTGATAGCCATTAACCAGGATGCGCTGGGTAAAGAGGCCCGTCAATATGTTAAAAACGATGGCTACCAAATTTGGGTTAAAGAGCTTACCGGCGGCCGCAAAGCTATCGGCTTGTTTAACTTGTCTGATAAATACCAAACTATTAGCCTGCCCAAAACTGATGCAGCGTTAAAGGGCTATACTAAATTCAGAGATGCCTGGCGTCAGCAAAATTTAACTGCGGTTAGCGGTAAAATTGCTCCGCACGGGGTGTTACTGGTTACGGTGGCTAAGTAATTTAGTTGATGTAAAAGTGCCGGTGCACGTTTGTTACCGGCTCTTTTACTTTGTGCAACATGGTTTGCAGGGCTGTCACCCTGAGGTTCTCGAAGGGTAAGCGTAGGCCTTTGCCCTCGTGCTTCGAGAGCATCAGCATTACACCCTCCTTTGGTATTTCGCACCTCAAAAAATACCCTTACCTTTGCGCGCAAATGAGCAGAAGAGGAGCAAAGAACCAGGTTTTTGAGAACGTAAACATTATTGACATTGCCGAAGAAGGCAAGGGCGTAGGCAAGACAGATGATTTTGTATTGTTTGTCGAAAAAGCCGTACCCGGCGATGTAGTGGATGTACAGGTTTACCGCAGCAAAAAGAATTTCGGCGAAGCTAAGATCATCAATCTTAAAAAGGCCAGCGAGTACCGCGTTAAACCTTTCTGTGAGCACTTTGGAACCTGCGGTGGCTGCAAATGGCAGCACATGACATATGATGCACAACTGCAATTCAAACAAAAATCGGTATCAGACGCACTGACGCGCTTGGCTAAAATTGAGGTAGGCGATATGCTGCCTATCGAAGCCTCGCCAGCCGACAGGTACTACCGTAACAAGCTTGAATTTACCTTCAGTAACAAGCGCTGGCTGTATGACGGCGAGAACCGCGATGATGCCGAACTAAATATGAACGCCCTGGGGTTCCACATCCCCGGACGCTTTGATAAGATCCTGGATGTACACCACTGCTACTTACAGGCAGACCCAAGCAACGATATCCGTAACCGGGTAGATGAGTTTGCCAAAGCCAATGGCTATACTTACTATGATCTGCGTACGCATGAAGGCAATCTGCGTAACCTGATCATTC
>DATCXS010000406.1:0-9707 GCA_036565645.1 Mucilaginibacter sp. | reverse complement strand
TCTTGTGCGCGGAAACCGATCGGAGCGATAACTGCCGATGTCAGCCCAAGTTCTTTCAAACCCAGGATCTCGTCGAACTTAGCCGTATTAAAACCCTCCATTGCACAAGCATCAATGCCCAATTCGGCGGCGGCACTTACTAATACACCCAAAGCTATGTAGCATTGTTTTTTGTTCCAGGTAATTTTATCTTCTGCTGTCTGGCTACTGATGTTATTGTTGATATTGCTTTCAAAAAGTTCAAGCGTTGAGCGGTCAACACCACGAACTTCGGCAATGCGATCAATGTAATTTTTTACGTAAGCGCTATCTAATCCCGTCTCGGCCGCAAACACAAATACATGCGACGATGTGGTTAGCTGCTGCTGGCCGTAAGCGGCTTCGCGCAGTTGCTCTTTAATCTTTGGGTCGCTGACTACAATCACGCGGTAAGCCTGTAACCCGGCTGATGATGGTGATAATTGCACTGCGTCTAATAAAGTATTTAATTGGTCGTCGCTTACCTTTTTAGCGGTGTCAAATTTTTTGGTGGCATAGCGCCAGTTTAATTTATCTAAGAGAGCCATATATTTAAAATCTAATTCAGCACAAAATTAGATGTTTAAACATACAAATGCGTCATCCCTGCGTAATTATAGTTTTCCGCGGTCTTTTAGGACTTGCCGTTTGGCTTTAATGTCGTTTTTGATAGCCCGTTTTTCCTGGCGGATCTCTTTTTTACTTTTGCCAGTGGGGTCTATGGCATTGATGCGCTGATCCTCCTCGTCCTTTAGCATCTGATCGGTTTTTTGCTGTACCGTATCTTTTTTGCCAAACAGACGCTGAAAAAAAGTGGGCTTTTTCTCCTGCTGCGGCTCTTCAATAATCGGTAATGCCAAATCAATATCATCATCAGTGGGCGCATTGAGTATCCGGTTTGCCGATGCCGAGTCGACAGGAGCTACGTTGCGGCGCAGGCTTTCTTTTAAACGTACGGTGTAAAATCCGTACGAGCTGCTATCGGCCTGCACAAAACCCTTGCCCATCATCATGCGGCCCAATGAATTAAAGTAGTTTTCTAATCCGGGGCGCAAACTTCCGTCGGGTAAAAAGGCATATAAACCAGCTTTGGGACGCGGCACGATGCTGGCCAGGAAAATACTTTCGCCCAGATCAAGCTCGGCCGGTGTTTTGTCAAAATAATAGCGCGATGCTTCGGCAATACCATAAATTCCCGGCCCCCATTCTATAATATTGAAATAGACTTCCAAAATGCGGTCTTTGGTCATGATATTATTATTCTCTATCAGCCAAACAATCAGGATCTCCTCAATCTTACGACTTAGCGTTTTTTTACGGGTCAGGAAAGAGTTTTTAACCAACTGCATAGAAATAGTACTGCCGCCACGTTTAAAGCGGTGTTCTTTAATGTCGGTGATGATTGACTGGCGGATTGCCTTCTCCACAAAACCACGGTTTTTATAAAAAGTCGGATCTTCGGCAGTCATCACCGCGTTGCGCAGGTATGGCGATATATCTTCGAGCGGGGTATAATCCGGGTTTGATGGTCCGATCATGTGCGGGCGCATAGGTTTGCCCTTTTCGTAGGGTGTGTAGACAAACGGTTTGTTCAGCTTACCCAAATCGGTTTTGCCATAAGCCAGAATCTTGAAATCAGCATCCTTTTGCATTCGCGAATCGACCAGCAAGCTATCCGGCAGTTTTTTGTTCAGGTGGAAATTAGCCGAGTAGTTTAGTTTGCCGGCTACCTTAATACCTGCCAGCGACTCAAACATCCCGTTAGGAAATGAATCGAAAATATCCTGTGCATTTTGCCAGCCGGTGGTTATTTTAAGCTCGTAGATCTTAACCGGGTTAAGCGTGTATTTAATGAACGGATGGGCGCTTATTTTCTTTAAATGGATAACCGACGAGCTATCCAGCGAAATATAGTTAGACCCTATAAAAAAGTTAGCTTCTATTGATCCGTCAGGAATTACAATATCATTGGCCGCCAAACCGGGCTGATTAATAAGCAGATTATGGGTGCTGCAATAGGTTTCTATTCGTGTTTCGCCGCTTTGATGTTTAACATTATTCAATTTAATGGTAATGTTGTCAAAGTTGACCTTTGCATTAAAGCGTTTGCCGATAAAGGGAATCTCTACCTTGCCATTATCAGCATACAGTTTAACATCTATCTGTTTCTCGCTTGGGTGCATGGTGCCCGAGAAATGCCAGGTGGCCACCGTGTCGTTCAGTTTAATGGTTGACGACAATTGGCCATCATCTATCCGGGCGGTTTGGGTAAGCAGCTTTAACCGGGTACTATCGTTGGCGAACGATACCAGGAAATTATTTACCAGCAGGTTATCAGGTATTTTATACAAAACCTGTTTGATCAGGTTGTTTGACAGCTCGCTCAGGTCTACTTTGGTATGCGTGTGGGTAGAATCGGCTTTCTTTTTAAACAGGAAATCGAAGTTTTTGACGCCTTTAATATCAGTCAGATTCAGATGCCCGTTCAGCAGATCAACATTGGCCAGTTTGATATTGCCAAGCAGCAAAGGGAACAGCTTAATGCTGACCTCAAAATGTTTGATGGTTAATAAGCTGTCGCGATTTTCGGGCACAATGGTGATGTCGCTACAGGTTACAGTGGTTAAACCGGTAAAATGTGCGGAGCCTATTTGCAGATCGAGATGGTATTGTTTTTTGGCTCGTGCTTTGGCTTTCGCGATCTCGTGCTGCAGGATGCTTTCGCGTTTTGTGTAGGCTAAGTAACCGCCGATAAGGAATAGTATAAATAAAGAAGCAGCAATAATTACCGCCAGGCGGATGTATTTAGGATCAAGGCGACGCATCAACGAATTTTTATCCAAAACTAAACTAATTTGTAAGGTTACAAACGTTACGATTGTTAAAATGTTTCCTTCGCGTAGGTCAATGTCATTAAAGTTAAGCCCCCTCTAACCCGATAGCTATCGGGTTAGAGGGGGCTTATTCTGGTAATTCGCTTAACTTACATGTGGTGCCTCTTCATCATAGACGGGCTGATACGCAGATAAACCTGCACACTTAAAGGTGCCGCACCATAATAATTCTTTAATGGCGATGGAGACACATCCACCGTCCCCTGCACGCCTAAGGTTAAATTAGTGCTTTTAAGGGTGCTTAAAATATAGCTGGTACCCAATGTAAATGCGTTTATGCTGAAGTTAGGATTTGCCGGGAAAGCCGCATGCATATCCAGCTCTTCGGCATCTTTTTGCACATACTCATACCGGCCGTATAAGGCTGCGCGATGGTGTTGCAAGCTGCTCTCTAATAAAATTGACGGCAGGGTTTTGCTATTATCCAGATAATGGTTTTGCCCGTAGACGAGTGTAGTTGCTATATAGCTGTCATCGCCCAGCACTTTAGTGTTCATGGCAGAGGCTGTAAATCGATTAACATTTTGTGCAGGCTCTGCTTCTTCGGGGCTGCGGATGTAGCCATCAGACACTTGCAGCGCCCATTGTTTAGACGGGTTATAAGATACCCGGAACGAGTAGGAGTCGAACTTCATTTGGTCGAAGTTATACCTGAATTCATCCGGTTCGCGACCGGTAAACACCGAACCTTCGACCTTTATATCGCGATAGCGGAAACCTAACGTTGCTACGCCGAAAGTGATATGGGTAGCATCCTGATAATGGTGGCTTAGTGGCGCATTGGGGTCATTCATGCCAGACAGGCGGTGCATAAATACCGGTGGCCCAAGCGCCGGTTCGCCGGGGAAACCAAACGAGGCGGTAATGTCAGTTTGTTTGGCTACGCGTTGGGTATAGGCCACATTAAGCTCGGCAAAAAAGTCGTGCGGGTGTTGCCTGTCCACCAGTTTATTGCCCTTGTATGATTCGCCGGTTTGGTAAAGCAGTGGGTAACCGCCAGGGCCGACCAGAAATGGGTCGGCAGAGAACATGGTGTTGATAGCGAAAAGGCCATTGCTGCCTACTTTGGTTTGTGTCATGGCCATGATCATGTTGGGCACGTCAAACTTTTGCCCGCCACGGCTGCCCGATTTAAAAATGTCCTGGTTGTTATAACGCAAAAAGAAATTACCGTGGATCATGGTCATCCATTTTTTGCCGTGGATCATGTAAGCATACATCGGCGACTCGTCCGGCACCCAGGAGGTTCCTGAACCGTCGCGGTTCATGGGCAGGTCGAGCGAAAACTGGCTGTTCATCTGCATGGAGCCCATGTCCATCATCATCATGTCGTCGTCATTCATTTCGACGCCGTTCATCATGTGGGTATGTTTTTTGTGTTGGGTGGTATCTGGTTGGGTTTGCTGCGCGTGTAAGGACGTCGCGATAGCTAAAAATATAGCAGTAGTTAATATTGGTAAAGCTTTCATGGATAAAAAGTTAATCGTAAAAAAATAACAGGCACACAGCGAATCAATGCGCAGGTGCAAAAAACAAGAACGATTAAATTAATCAGATACGCAGGGTGCAGTTTTTGATATATTGAGCCTCTTTGCCCGAAGGTGGCGAAGGCGGTGGTGGTGGAGTGGCGTTAAGCTTGTCTAACAGCGCTTGCTGGGCAGATAATACATAATCGCCGAATGGGATTTTAGAGATCTCGAAGCCAAACAGCTTCATCATCAATGATGGCGACTCGGCCTGATGGGCGTCTTTAATCTTTACGTCAACCTGTTTTTCTTTACAGCACTTTTTAGCTGCCGATGGCTGTTCGCAGATTTTTGTAGGGCCGCTAAGTTTTACCGAGGCCAGTACGTTGCCGCAAAAATGGAGATTCAGCGCAAAGCCTATGGCCGTAATCAGGTACACCTTAGCCATAAACATCGCTGAAAATCTTTTCATCATACCACAAAGCTAATGGTTAACATTTTAAAATGCAAGAGGTTAAGGAGATGTATTAATAGCCGGGCTGTTTGATAAACAAGGGTTTAATTCTGCCGTCAGCATTAACAACCTATGTTCGCCTTACTTCTTTAAACCGGCTAAAAATAACGAAAGCCAGTATGCAAAGTATGCACCCGCAAATACCATTTAAACGCAGGCCATAATCATTGCCGGGGTCTTTGCCATATACGGTGAGGAAGGCAAACAGCGCTATGCCGAGGGTTTGGCCGAGCTTTACAAACAAGTATTTGACCGCAAAAAACATCCCTTCCCGGTTTTCGCCGGTTTCGTTGGCTTCGTACTGGGCTATATCGGCCAGGATAGCATTGGGTAATATGCCCAATGACGCAAGAGGTATGGCTGCAGACAGCACCAGCATGTAGGCCTGCGCGATAGGCGAAAATGGAAACCGGCCCAGGAAAAATATCGCCACAAAAATTAAACTGAGCAGCGCAAAGGAAAAAAGCACGATAGGTTTTTTGCCGATTTTTTTTGACAGATAATTAATGAGCGGATAAAATACCAGCGAAAACAGCACCATGGCCGCCATCAGTTCGCCGCCGCGCGACTCGGGCAGACCGAGCAGCACCCTTACGAAATACAGCAAGCCGCTGGAAATAATGCTGAGTGCCATGTAATAAGAAAAATCTGAAACCAGGTAATATTTAAAGTTGCGGTTACTAAATGTTTTCCGGATAGCAGGCAGCAGGGGTAAGTGCGATGGTTTGCCGCGCGAATATTTTTTTTCATTAATAAATACTACGGGGATGAGCATACAGAACCCGGCAAAAACGCTCATGGTCCAGATGGTATATTGAAGGGCGGCATCGCGCCCGGTTATATGGAGAAATCTTTGAAAAAGGTCTGCAAAATTGTTGATCAGGCCCGAAAAGATAATACCTATGATGAAGCCCACCTGCTGGAAAGATGACAGCCGGACCTTTTCGGCCGCTGTCTCGGTAACCTCTGGTAACAAAGCATTATATGGAATGATGTAGGCGGTAGCTCCCATAAAGAAAAATATCATGTTAATAGCCAGCCAGGCTGCGTTATACATGCTTTCGCCTTTTACCAGGGGGTAAAATGTCAGCGAGAAAAAAAGCATAGACGGTATAATGGCCCATTGCATAAATGGAATGCGTCGCCCGCGTTTGTTGGTGCTCTTGTCGCTTAAAGACGCTATAAACGGATCAAACACCGCATCTACAAAATGACCAGAGGCTGCAATGATAGATAGTATATTAAACAGCCCGAAAAGCAGCAGCTGCGGTATGTATTGCGTTAGTTGGGAGTTTGATGGCGGCAGGTAAAAGTAGGGCAGCATGACGATGATGGTGTTGGTCATGATGCTCCAACCTATCATCCCGCAGGTATAAGCCAGTTGTTTTTTTAATGGAAATTTTGCAACCGGCATCTGTTTCTTATTATATAGCTAATATTTAATAAGATAATGAAATTTAAATGAAATGGTTGACCCCGAGCCGCGAATGTTTAAAAACAAAGCCCGAAGCGTTATCTGTTTCGGGCTTTGTTTTATAAACTATTTCAGCGTTTTTCGCACCTCTTTGAGCAGCTTAACTTTAAGCACTCCAAATATGCCCAGGCCCAATATGCCGGCTGCTATATATCCGTAATGCTTGTCGGTAATGCCCGTCCACGCCAGTATTAAAGATCCAAAAATGCAGACGTTATACAGGGTGCTTAGAAAAATTTTTTTCTTCATGATATTAATAAACTTGCATATCGGGGTCAATTTCTGCCGCCCAGGCCAAAATACCACCTTGCAAGTTTGACAGGTTGGTATAACCCAGTTGTTCTAACTGTGCAATAGCTGCGGCGCTGCGTTTACCGCTGCGGCACATTACCACTGCGGGTTTGTCTTTGCTTATTTTATTGGCCTCAACCAATATACCCCCCAGGGGTATTAACAGGCCGCCGATGTTTGAGGTTTCGTACTCAAAATCTTCTCTAACGTCAACCAGCTGAAAGTCTTCGCCGTTGTCCATTTTGTCTTTAAGTTCCTGTACTGTTATCTCTTGCATGATATTTTTAATTAATTTACAAGCCAAATGTAGGGCTTATGTGTAACAAATGCGTCCTAATTTTGTAACAATTAGTGCCTCGGGGCGTTTCATATACAATTATTGAAATACAATAACACAAATGGATAAAATAACCCGGTTTTTCTGGTTCTGTTCGGGCGCGCACGTTGACACGTTAAAGAAGTATCCTATTGAGCATAATAAATATGTGGGCATAGGCGCAACCATATTTTTTACAGCACTTTTTGCCTCGCTGTCCGGCGGCTACGCCATGTACTTTGTGTTTAACGGCGATAGCTTTGCCGTAGGTTTTGCCATTCTGTTTGGCCTGTTGTGGGGTTTTGCTATTTTTAATATGGACCGCTACATCGTGTCCAGCATTAATAAAGATGGCAGTACTAACCAGCAGATCTTACAGGCATCGCCCCGTATTTTACTGGCGATCATGATCGGTATTGTTATATCCCGCCCACTGGAGCTGAAGGTATTTGATAAGGAGATTCGGCAGAAATTAAAATCGGCTTACCTAAAGGGCCAGCACAGCAAGATAGATACACTGCAAAAAACATATAATGAGAAATACAGCATGGAGCTGGCCAAAAATGCCGATCTGAAAAAGGAGAAGGACTCGCTCGAAAAAGATATTAACCGATCCCGTGTCCAACTGAATGAAGAAGTATTTGGCGAGAAAAACAACCAGACTTCGGGCATTGTAGGCTATGGCACTTATGCTAAGCAAAAGCAGGCGGTGCTGCAGGAAAAAGAGGACCGGCTGAAATTAGTTACTCAAAATGCGGAGAACATGGATGCGTACCTGAGCCAGCGCAAAGATTTTGAGGGCGTAAATAGTACCAGGTTGTTTAGCGACCATCAGTTAGATAGCCTCTCTAAAATAGCAGGCTTTGCCGACCGCAACTGGGCGCTGGGGCAACTCACCTATAACGAAAACGGCACCCGCGACCTGGATACCTACCTGGCGATATCATTTATTGGTTACCTGTTTATCTTGTTTGAGTGCCTGCCGGTTTTTGTAAAGCTGATGTCGCCTAAAGGCCCGTACGATGTGGCCATTGCCAAAACTCACGAAGCCAATGTATACTATGCCGAGCGAGACAAGGAGCGGGATATTGAGGTCATCGACAGTGTTTACAAAGACCATGTTGACGAAGATATTAAGCGACGGCGTAATACGCTGAGCAACCGCACGGGCCAGGACCGCGACCGCCATCGTTATGATTGAGGCAGCACCTTAGCATTTCGCTTTTAAAAATTCAATTTGGAAATTTTGGCTAAAGCCATCCTATTGTTCCCTTTGAACCGTTGGCTAAAGCCAAACGGCAATGAAATGCACCTTTAACATTACTTTAATTCATTGCTGTCCCATTTATGGTGCTGAAAAACAACATCAAGCATACCGGTTTTAGCCAAAATTAAGGTAGTCAGATCTTTAAAAGCGATTTCCCTGTGAGACACTACCGCATTTTGCTCATCATCAGATTAATTTGTATTTTGACGACATTTACTAATCTGATGAAAAAACAATTTCTTGCCGTTGCTTTAACCTTAGCTATGTCCGGTGCTTTTGCGCAGGCTCCTCAAAAACCCATTTACTATACTATTTCGTTTCCTAATGCCCGGCATCACGAAGCCGAGGTGACGATGGCCATATCACCGGCCCCGGGCGGGCCGTTAGAGTTGCACATGAGTCGCTCGTCTGCCGGGCGTTATGCTACACACGAGTTTGGCAAAAATCTTTATAATGTAAAAGCCACAGGCGGCGATGGCAATCCTTTAGCCATCAAACAAATAGCCGGCGATGTGTACCAGATTGCTAATCATGGTAATGCCGTAAAAGTGTCGTACACGCTGTATGCCGACTGGACGGACGGCACTTACGCGGGCATAGATCAAAGCCACGCCCATTTAAACATGCCTGCCGTGTTTATGTGGTTGGCAGGCGCAGAAAAGCGCCCGATACGTTTTGAATTTCAAGACCTGCAAAGATATGGCTGGAAGGTAGCCACCCAACTGAAGCATGAAGGGTCAAATATCTACTCGGCGCCAAATATGCAGTACATGATGGACAGCCCGACCGAGCTATCTGATTTTAAAGAAACCCATTGGAACGTTACCAATACCGATGGCAAGACCGAGCGTATAAACCTGACTATCCACTCGAACGACGATCAGGCTACGGTTGACAACTTTGGCCAAATGGTACAAAAGGTGGTGCAGGAAGAAAAAGCCGTTTTCGGCGAACTGCCGACATACGATTATGGCGAATATACTTTTCTGGACGATGTTTACCCTAACAATGCCGGTGACGGCATGGAGCATCGGAACTCGACCTGTATTGTTGATGCCGCCGACAAGGTTGAGGGGAATGAGATTAACCTATTGAGCACCTTCGCGCATGAATATTTTCATAGCTGGAATGTTAAGCGCATCCGCCCAAAATCATTAGAACCTTTTGATTTTACCCATGCCAATATGAGCAATGAGCTTTGGTTTGCCGAAGGTTTTACCCAATATTACGGCGAACTATTATTGGTACGTGCCGGGTTTCATAATGTGGACGAGTATGGGGGCACGCTTTCGGGCCTGGTTAATTCAGTTTTGATTACACCGGGAGCGGCTAAATACCCGGCTACCGAGATGAGCCGCAAATCGGTTTTTACTGATGCCGGGGTTGCTATTGACCCTACCAATTACCAGAATAATTTTACCACCTACTATTATTATGGCGGCGCTATAGCTTTGGCGCTTGACCTGC
>DATCXS010000178.1:0-9796 GCA_036565645.1 Mucilaginibacter sp. | reverse complement strand
GCGTCGGGCCGCTAAAGATGAACACATCGCCGCCTTTAGCACCGGGGATATCCACAATCACTTCGCCCGACTGCGTATTAGAGTTTTTATATAACTCCTCGACCGACTGCGCTGAGCCGTTACCTGCACCGGTATTGACGTTCATATTGCCCTTAACCTGCTTATGCGTACCACAGTAAAAAGTGGTATAGCGCGATGTATTGATGAATATGCCGTAGCCTTTGGTAGAGAGATAAAAGGTGGTTGGGGCGTGGGTGTAGCCCAGGTTGTTTAGCGGGTTATCATTCACTATCGGCCGCCTGCGCAGGCCGCGTTGCCTGAAAGAGTTCATTTGCAGGCCAAAGCCGTATAGCTCTTCAGTATTTCCTAACGGGATGTGTACTACTGCGCCGCGCGCATTGATCTCGATGCGGATAGCCTTAGGGTCGACACCTGCATCAGGCGCAGGCAGCTTGCTTAGTGCCTCTATTTTGGGTTTCTCCTGAAGCAGATTGTAAGGCGAGAACTGGTCGACCTGGCCGACTGTTACACGGGTGACACCCGGTGCCATTTCTTTGACCTGCTGCGCATTTACCGATGTGGTAAAGCACACCGCTATAACTATTGTTTGGATGGAAAACTTACGGATCATGACCTTTTATAATTGGAGCCGTAAGTTACATGGAATGCAGCAATAAACAAAAGAGCTGCATCGGCTCTTGTTCCGCTTAAAGAAGTGAACAAGCCGGGTGAAACAAGATTTGTGTTGATTGCGATGGGGCAGATTGCAAATGAACCGGATTTGCAAACAAACTACCGGTGTTCATGCGGCAGGCTCGCCCAGGCCCTCCACAAGCGGGGCGTATATGGCGTATATAAGGTATCGGTGGGCGTGGCGATCTCTGAGCAGGTTATCATCTTCTATATGCACCTTGCTGCTGCATGCAAGTGATCCACCGTGATAGGTGTATCAGTTTGGATCACTATTAAAACATAACATACTTATAATAAGCATTTTAATGAGTTTATTTTTAAAAAGCGGATCACTTTGGATCAACTTTTATGACTTATAGGTCATTTTTTTGGATCACTTGAAGATTGATTATTTCCGTCATGCCGTCCCGAAAAGCTAACGGGATGGCATGACGTTAAGCTGTTATACTCTCTTCAAACTCTTCCAGATAATATCAAATACATCCGTAGGCTGTACATTATTTTCGGCCTGATCAGTAATTAGTACCGCTTTATATTCGTCAGCAATATTGGTGCGGCCATGCGAGCCTTTGATGAGCGTAGCATCCAGCGGAATCACATCCATGACGTACCTGAAACCGGCAAGCTTGCGCGCTAATTTGTAAGCTGCACGCGCTTTTGAGGTCATGAACATTTCGACAGGGTCGTAACCCGGTTTTTTGTGGATGTCGACGCAGCGGGCATAATCAGGTGCCACCGCATCATCCAGCCAGAAATAATAGGTGAACCAGCTTTGCTCATCGGCCACAATTACGATGTCACCGGCGCGCTCATGGTCAATATGGTATTTCTTTTGTGCTTCGCGATCTAATATCAGTTCGATGCCCTTTACATTTTTAAGCAGTGCAGCCACTTTTTCGGTTACAGACGGATCATTGATATAGATGTGCGCTATCTGATGATCGGCTACCGCAAATGCTTTTGAAGCACCTGCATCCAGCAGTTCCAATCCGCGCTCTACACGGATCTGCAACAAGCCGTTTTCGCGGAACAGGCGGTTCAAATGTATTGGGTTACTTACCGGTGCAATACCATATTCAGAAAGGATAATGATCTCCGCATCCTTCTTTGTATAAAACACTACCAATTGCTCCACTACTTTATCTATTTCATTAAGCTCTTTGCTGATCTTTGAGAGATCAGGCCCGAACTTTTGCAGGCAATAATCCAGGTGCGGCAGGTAGATGGTGGTTAGTGTGGGGTTATGCAGATCATCATTGATCATCGACGCATCGGCAATCCATTGGGTCGATTTAATGTTGGCTCCCGGCCCCCAGAATTGAAACAGCGGAAACTGACCCAACTTTTCCTGTAAGATATCCCTTAATTCGGCAGGCTGCGAATAACAGTCGGGCATTTTACGGCCATCGGCCAGGTACTGCGGACGAGGCGTCACGGAGTAATCGGCAGTCGAATACATATTGTACCACCAAAACATATTGGCGCTGGTGAACGAGGGGTCTTCTTTTTTCGCCTTGTCCCAGATCTTATCGCCAATAACCAGTTTATTGGATTGCTTCCAGAATTTTATTTCCGAGTCGACACGGTCATACCAGCCATTACCAACAATACCGTTATCTACCGGCCATTTGCCGGTTAAATAGGTCGATTGTACCGATGTGGTAACGGCAGGCAGCACCGGCACAATGGTGGTAATGTGCCTATCGGCGATATATTTTTTTAAGAACGGGGTATGCTCTCCAATTACCGATTTCGATAAGCCGACAACATCTATTACAACCGTTTTCTTCATAGCTATTCTGATTTTATAATTGATCTTTAACCCAATTCAGCTCGCGCACAATCGAATCGTTAACAGGTAATTTTTTAGCATCGGGCAATACGCCCCAGGTATAAGTTTCTACCTCTAAATGGCCGGTAAAACCTTTTGCTTTTTGGATGTCTAATACTTTAACAATGTCGGCCTGTGTTGATTGTACCAAGCCGTAATCTTCAATAAATATCGGTACATGGAAATGTGCGCGCCATTGCTCAACCAATGGGTTTTCAATATCGCGTAAGGCATCGGGCAGGTCGGGGTAGCGGATAAATTGACCGTTCGCCTTTTTGGCGACCACCTGATGCAGGTAGGTTGACTCATCAAATTTGCCAAAAGCGGCCTTAATTTCTTCGCGTTCATCAGCATCCTGCGGCAGCATAGCTTTAAGCGCAGCGCTGATCTGGATCTTTCCTACTTTGATGCCTTTTTGCGCCAGCTCGCTGATAACCTGCTGATGCGGCTCATAACCAATAGCAAAGTGGCAAACATCATAACACAAATTAATATGCTGCTTAATCAGCCGCTCAGCCTCATCCGCAGAAACATTAAATTGTTTGGCGATCAGTTCCCTGCCCTGCGGCAACAGCACCTGCTCATACCATTGAATAAATTCTTCGCCGGTTTCTAAAATACTGTCTGGTTCCGGCTCAATATCCAGGTGCATAGCAGCGCCGGTTTCGCGGTATTGTTTAATCAGCCCGGCTGCCACCTGTAAAATATTTTGTGTAGCGATGTCTGTCGCTTGTTGTAACTGTTCGGTCGTTTTATGCCAGTGCCTGTAACTTAATGGCGATGTCGAGATGCCGCCATCCATGCCTTTTGGCAGCAATTGCGCCAGGATGCGAAACATCCGCAGGGTATAGTCAACCCGCAGTTTTGTCGTCCAGTCGGGCGCATGTACCTGGTCTTTAACCACCGTGTGGTGAAACTCGCCATACGGGAAACCGTTCATGGTAAACACGTAAGCATCGTTATTGGCAAGCCATTGCTTAAACCAGGCCAGGTTTTCGGGCTGTTCCAGTTCGATGCTTGCAACATTGGATAACCGAAGGCCGATACCCATAGGCGCATCAGGCGATAATTGTTTTTTTATCCCCGGGAAATTCTGCTGCAGCGCAGCAAAATGCGACGGCCAGTTTTCGCCGGGATGAATATTGGTACAATAGGTTAAATGTCCGGTTGATGTTTGCATACAACAAATTTTGGTTTAATGGCTGCTAGTTGGTGAAGCAGTCATTGGTTTTATAAATTGTAGGTTATATACGCCACGTCATTGCGAGGAACGAAGCAATGACGCGCGACAGTTACATCTTACTTGGTTGATCAGCGTATGCAGAGATTGCTTCGTTCCTCGCAATGACGCGCGGCTTAAGCAATTTTACAAAGCGTCTGCCACTTCAGATTATTTTAAACTGCGCTTGGCGCGTGCTCATTCTTCAATATCTCGCCTGCCTTTTTAATCAGCAGGGGGTTCATCTCGTGTACTTCGACGCCTTCGCCTATGCGATCAAGCAGCATGATGGTTAGCTGGCCACCCAGGTGTTCGCGAAACTCCTGCAGACCAATCAGTATCGGGCTGTCGTCGCCGGTTATTTCCAGCAGCGGATGGGTAATTTCGAAACCTATCTTTTTAATGAGGCTAACTACGCGGTTGGTTTCTTCGATAGAGATCCTGCCCGAAAGGTTTGAATAAACCGTATCCAGCGCAATGCCCATAGCCACGGCTTCTCCGTGAAGCACTTTAAAGTTGGTAAGCTGCTCTAATTTATGTGCGCTCCAGTGCCCAAAGTCCAATGGACGTGATGAGCCTTTCTCGAACGGATCCAGGCTGGCAATATGATTCAAATGCAACTCCGCACAGCGTTTGATGAGGTATTTCATGGTGGGCATGTCGCGGGCCACAAGGGCGGCGGCGTTATTTTCCAGCCATTCAAAAAATGCGGCGTCTTTAATCAGCGATACCTTAATGGCTTCGGCAATGCCCGAGCGGTAATCGCGGTCGGTCAGGGTCAGCAGAAACTGATCGTCATTAAACACAGCCGCCGGCGGTACAAACGTCCCCAGGAAATTCTTTTTGCCAAAATAATTGATGCTGTTCTTTACGCCTACGCCCGAGTCGTTTTGCGACAGCACGGTAGTTGGGATGCGGATGTGTTTTACCCCGCGATGCGCCACTGCTGATGCATAGCCCACCATATCCAATATTGAACCGCCGCCGATGGCAGCTACATAGCTATGACGGTCGATAGCGTACTGATTAATTAACGCTAACAGCCTTCTAAAATGGCTTTCATCGTTTTTAACGATCTCGCCGCCCGGCATTTGTACGATCTCGGGGATCAGCTGTGCGGCTTTATGGATAGCAAAATAGCGGCGTATTTTATCAGCAAGCCCGGGTTTAGCCTTCAGCACATCCTGGTCAACCACAAACAAGACCTTTTTTATAGAGGCCGACGTTGAATCGGACGCAATAAAATCATTAAACCCGGTGTTGGATAACTCAAAAAGACCTGAAGTAAAAAAGGTCTTGTACTCAAACCTCACACTAAACGACTGCTGTAAATATTCCATATCAAAAAGCGAATATCTAAAACATAAATTGAATATAATCTACCTATCAAAAATTTGACGGAAATATTGACAACGTAAATAGGGAACAAGAGACACAAACAGGGAACGTACAGACACCAATAGGAGACACAAAGTATTGTGTGTGTACGTTATTAAAATTCCAATTCCACCAATACGGGGCAATGGTCAGAATGCCTGGCTTCGCACAAAATAGCCACACGTTTAATGTTATCCTCTAATTCTTTAGATGCCATGGCATAATCAATACGCCAGCCCAGGTTTTTGGCGCGGGCATTGGCACGAAAGCTCCACCAGGTATAGTTGTGTGGTTCTTTATTCAGATGGCGGAAAGTGTCGATATATCCCGACTCCATGAAATCCTCCATCCATTCACGTTCTTCGGGCAAAAAGCCGGACGAATTAGCGTTTGATTTTGGATTATGAATATCAATTGGCCTATGGCAAATATTGTAGTCGCCGCAAATGACCAGTTTAGGGCAGTTAACCTTTAACAAGGTAAGGTATTTACCAAATTCGTCCAGGAACCTGAATTTAAAAGCTTGCCTTTCCTCGCCGCTTGAGCCTGACGGAAAGTAAACGCTCATTACCGACACATCATCAAAATCTACCCGGATATTGCGGCCCTCGCGGTCAAAATCAGGGATGCCGCATCCATATTCGATATGTTTGGGCGTATGCTTGGTCAGGATAGCTACCCCACTATAACCTTTCTTTTCGGCCGGATACCAATAATGCTGATAACCCAAAGCCTCAACCAGGTGCAAATCGGTTAATACATCAGGCGTAGCCTTAATTTCCTGCAAACAAACTACATCTGCATTGGTGGCCTGCAGCCAGGCCAGCCAGTCTTTATTTATCGCCGAACGAATACCGTTGACGTTATAGGTAATGATCTTCATTAATTTTTTATTCGTTCTAAAAATGGAATTCAATCATTCAAAATCCTGTTAAATCCTTCAATCTTAAAATCGTGTCTTTAATCCTTCAATCCCAAAATCGTGTCCAGGTCCTTACACTCTCCTTTTGACAACACTGTTACTATCATTGGTATATTAACCAACGGCCGATCGCGTTCATCCTTTTTTACCCCGGCAATACGGTCTACCATATCAATGCCGGTAACCACTTCGCCATATACTGTATAATTCTGATCTAAATGGGGAGTGCCGCCAACGGTTTCATAAACCTCGCGCTGCGATTTGGGAATTGGGCGCCCCATACGGCGGGTAGCTATCAGTTTGTCCAGATCAGCATCAGTAAAACGTTTGCCTTCTACAATATAGAACTGGCATCCGCTTGAGGCTTTTTCGGGATTATCATCGCGCGCAGCGGCAAGTACACCGCGTTTATGGTACAGGCTATCATTAAATTCGGCAGGGACGGTGTAACCTACATCGCCATTACCCAGCTCGGCGCCGGGTTTGTTTTTGGTGGTATCTTTCGAATCCGGATCGCCGCCCTGGATCATAAAGTTCTGGATCACCCTATGAAACAAAGTGCCATTATAAAAGCCCTGCTTAGCCAGTTTGATAAAGTTATCGCGATGCTTTGGTGTCTCGTTATATAAACGGATAATGCACGAACCATAGGCCGTACTAATGCGTACGTATTGATTTTTTGGCGGCTTGGCAAATGCCGTAGCCACAGTTAGTAAGAGGATAAGGGTAAGTAATCTTTTCATATCTATCAGTTAACTTCTTCTTCAAAATAGTTGATGATGAGCGATTTTATCACCATTTCCTGCTCCAATAAAGTGTAATTGGGTATGGTCTTGGCCAGTTTCCAATGCGGCCAGCCGTCCTGATCCAGGCCCTCTAACTCATAAAAACCCATCATGCTGAATAGTTTGCAGGTGGCAATGTGCATTAGTTCTTCCTTTTGCCTCTTGCTGAATTTGCGCGGGCCCTGCCCTAACTCCTGTACGCCTATTAAAAAAAGCAAGACCTTAACATCAGGCTTTTCGCTGTCAAAATCCTGAGCAATCCGCTCTTGTAATTCAATCCATTTCTTGTTGATCTCTGCCGGTGTCATAAAGGCAAATATACACGGATAGCGGTGCTAATTATAAACAAAAAACATCCGCATTTGCAACAATATTGCATTTGACTGTTGATTTTATGTTTTTATGTTTAATTTTGCCCCTGCCTTAAAAAAGGGCATGGCTTATTTTGAAAAAAAACAAGGCAAATATTTTTTATTCGTGGGCATTATTGATCTGTTTTATAGCGGGCCAATACGTTGTTTATACCCACCGGCACAAAATTGTTGCCGACATTGGCACCAATACTAAAGTTGGCAACAACAATACTCCGCACACCATTGTGCAGGAAAAATGTTCCATTTGTGATGCCATGCACCACATTGCTGCGGTAGTTAGCCATCATTCTTATTTTGGTCCTAATATTGTTACAAAGCATTTTTACAAAGCTTATAATTATGATTTCATAAGCATTGCTTTGATCTTGTCGGCCGGTCGCGCCCCGCCGGTTGCTGCATCCTGTTAAACTTTATCGGACCTGTTAGGTCATAGGGCAACCTTATCCAGTTTATATTTTTAAGAGCAACGATACGCGCCGGTCGAAAACGACAGGACGTACTTAACATACATTATTTCAAAAATGAAGTCTTATAAAAAAATACTTAGCCTGCTGTTCATCCTGCTGACGAACACCTTCTATATAAAAGCTGCCGATACGGCGCCGGGCACTATAGCCGGTACCGTTACCGACAAAAAAGACAACTCTCCCATTGCAGGTGCTACCATCAACATCCCCGATTTAAAAACCGGCACCATTACCGATGCCAACGGTAAATTTACTTTGAGTAATATCTCTAAAGGTACTTACCTGGTACAGGTTACCTGTGTGGGTTATTCGGCTGTTTTGCAAAAGATAGATTTCTCAAAAACCCAGACGCTGAACATTCAATTGCAAGCCTCATTTATTGAAGCAGGCGAGGTGGTAGTTACCGGCGTAAGCCACGCCACCGAGCTAAAGAGAAGCCCCATACCGATGGCTGCTGTGGGCAAGGCGTTTATAGATCAGCGCGCCGCCGCAGGCAACGTTATTGATATGATTGCCAACATTCCCGGGGTAAGTGCTGTAACTACCGGGCCAAATATTTCTAAACCGTTTATTCATGGTTTGGGTTATAACCGTGTCATCACCTTGATGGACGGCATACGCCAGGAAGGCCAGCAATGGGGTGATGAGCACGGCGTCGAGGTAGACCAAAATTCTATCGACCGGGTAGAAGTAATCAAAGGCCCCGCCAGCTTAACTTATGGATCGGATGCTATTGGGGGTGTAGTTAACTTAATATCGCCGCCACCGGTACCAGAGGGCACCGTATCAGGGTCCGTCATGGGTTCGTACGGTACCAATGCGGGGGCTATTAACAATTCGTTGAGGTTGCAGGGCAACAATAATGGCTTGATATGGGGAACGGTATTATCGGCCAAAGAATCAAAAGACTATCAAAACCGGCACGATGGCCGTGTCTACGGAACCAACTATAAAGAACGCGATGCCCGCGTGATGGCAGGTCTGAACAAGTCATGGGGATATTCTTATTTCCATGCGTCATTATTTGACGATCAACAGGCCATTCCCGATGGGAGCCGCGACTCGCTGACTCGTAAATTCACTAAGCAGATCACTGAAGATGACGCCTCGCGCTCGATTGTAGCAGATGGTGAATTGAACTCGTATGCTGTACCGGTTTTACATCAGCATGTACAGTTATATCGCATTTACAATAACAGCAATTTTATATTTGGCAATGGCGCAAACCTGATTGTTAATTTAGGTTATCAGTTTAGCCACCGACGTGAGTTTACGCATCCGGAAGATGGCGGTGTTGCCGGTTTGAACCTACACCTGTCAACCTATACTTACGATTTTAAATACAATCAAACCTTTGGCAACGGCTATGACGCTACCTTTGGTATCAATGGTCAGTATCAGAATAACACTATTGGCAGCGCTACAGACTTCCCCATCCCCGCGTATCACCAGTTTGATGTTGGTCCGTTTGCGGTGATTAAGAAAAGCTTTGGTAACCTGGATATATCAGCAGGCGGCCGGTATGATTATCGTTCATTCAATGGTCAGCCGGCTTATATTGATACGCTGAATTATAAATATCCGCAGCTATATACCGGCAACGATCCATCTGCCAACGGCGTAATCAAACAATTCGATCCTTTAAATAAAAGCTTTACCGGTTTCTCAGGCAGCCTGGGCGCCACCTATAATTTCTCGCCGCGGTTTTTGCTGAAGGCTAACGTAGCCCGCGGTTTCAGGGCGCCAAGTATTGCTGAACTATCAGCCAACGGCCCCGATCCCGGCTCACAGATCTACCATGTGGGTAATGCCAGCTTCAAACCCGAGTTTAGCTTACAGGAAGATATCGGTGCGTTTCTGACCTTGCCGAATGTATCGGCCAGTATTGAATTATTTAATAACGACATCGAGAATTATATTTATCAGCAACAGGTATTGAATCCGGATGGCAGTGTAGCTATCAATCCAAATTACCCGCTGTATACCATATTTACTTATACGCAAAGCAAGGCACGCATTAACGGCGGCGAATTTAGCGTGGATATCCACCCAACTTCATGGTTACATTTTGAGAACAATATGGCGCTTACCTATGGCCAAAACCTGGGTACCGGCAGCCCTGTGGCCG
>DATCXS010000189.1:0-3264 GCA_036565645.1 Mucilaginibacter sp. | reverse complement strand
CTTTTATTTTGTATGTTCAACACCACTACGGTATAATTGCACCCGTTTGCCTGGTATTTTATGGGCTGGCATTGGTAGCTGCATCTAAGTTTACTTATGGCGATGTAAAATGGCTCGGGTTGTTAGAAATTATGCTGGGTTTATTGTCATTAATGCAGCCGGGATATGGCTTGTATTTCTGGGCTTTGGGTTTTGGGGTGCTGCATATTTTGTATGGCGCTATAATGTACTTTAAATACGATCGTGTTAACGCTTAATAATTTTGATAAAGCATTTGAAAACCGCATACGCCTGCAGGTAATGAGTGTATTGGTGGCGAATGAAAGTTACGACTTTAACTCGCTTAAAGAGCTGCTGGCCACTACAGACGGTAACCTGGCCTCGCATTTGAAAGCCCTGGAGAAAGGAGAGTATATCTCAGTGATCAAATCTTTTTTGGGCCGCAAACCTAACACACGCTATAAAGCAACCGAAAAAGGAATAACTGCATTCAAAAAACATCTGGAGGCATTAGAAAACTTGATTAAACAGCAAAAGGGCTGATATTTTTTTATTCAATAGCTTCTTACTCAAAGTACTTTTAAATAAGAGGGACTATAATCATGAGTTGCAGCGTTAGTGTGCCGCATTTGCTTAGGCTACAGTACGCGATACTATCCGCTTTGTATACTTATTAAGGGATGGAGCAATTCAAGGTTTGCCCGCATCAGTATTGGTACATCTTTTTTATGGTTGGACATGCTGATGTACCTAATAGGCATTATTTTAGTGGTAGTGATGGAGATGCGCTACATATAACCAGATAGTTTTATATGGAATATTTCACCGCTGAAAATTCAATCGTCAGAAAAATTTGGGGCAGGCCTGATAGCGTGCTGTTTGTCTTTGCCGGATCAGCTGCCGAGTTTGCCCTGAATAAGGCGGTGGATTGGTTGTATTTTACCGGACGCTTACCCGCTGATCCATTGGGCCGTCTATTCTCTACAGTGGGATATGCACGTAAAATTATCTTTTCGCCCCTGGACAAAGCCAATCAATACATTGATCAGATTACGGCCATTCATAAAAATGTCGAACAAAATCGTGGTGCACAAATCCCCGACTGGGCCTACCGCGATGTATTGTTTATGCTGATCTGGTATTCTATTTATGCTTATGAAGCATTATACCGACAGCTAACTATCGCAGAAAAAGAAGAGGTATTTGTCGTATTTTACCGGGTAGGTGTACGTATGCATTTAAAAGATTTACCCCAAACTTATCAGCAATGGCAACAGGCACATCAGCAGCATCTAGAAAATGATACCATCTGCAGCCGTTTTACAACAGATCTTTATCTTCAATATCGAAAGCATCTTGGCCCCATCCGTTTTTTCTTATTGAAACGTGTACAAGCCTTATTGGCGCCGACGCGTGTCAAACAAATGTTAAAACTGGATGAGCCTGGCGTGGTGATGCTCCTACTCAATGTATATAAAGTTTTACGGCGCTTAAGCATTGGCAACTTGCTCATTGAAAGTTTGCTGCCCTTAAAATATATAGCGCAGGTTAGGCAGATACGTATTTGAGAACAATACTACCCGTAGATGTAAAACACAGGTGTACGGAGCCTATGCGCCTACCAACGTGTAAGTTTTACCTGCTACCGTACTAAAGTCATACAACAACGTCGGTTTTTCGCCAGTTGGTTTTAAGTTCGCTTTTTCTGAAATGATAGGCTTCGCTGTTTCTTCGTTTTGATAGAAGAAATTACTGTTAGCACCTTTAGCAGTTTTTATCGATCCTCCTATTAGTTTCACACTATTCGGCACCCGCAGGCGGCAGTTACCGCCAATGGTCGATTTTATTTTTACTTCGCTTAATTTGCCATTATTCCACTTCATACTTACAATCTCAAAGCCGCCGCGTGCCCGCAGTCCGCTTACGCTGCCGGTTGGCCAGGCATCAGGCAGGGCGGGTAACAGGTTCAGGGCGCCGTCGGCACTTTGCATCAGCATTTCGCTGATACCTGCCGCGCAGCCAAAGTTACCATCAATCTGGAATGGTGGATGCGCATCAAACATGTTTGGATAGGTGCCACCGCCGTTGTTTGAGCTGCCGTGATTTTTGCCGGTTGGTGTCAACTGGTTTTGAATCAGTTTATAAGCATGATTGCCATCCAGCAATCTTGCCCATAAATTCACTTTCCAACCCATCGACCAACCGGTTGATACATCGGTACGATAGATCAGTGAAGTACGCGCTGCATCAAAAAGCTTAGGCGTACGATAGGCTGATATCTGGTTGCTTGGATACAAACCATACAAATGCGATACATGGCGGTTATGATCGTCCGGGCTGTCAAGGTCATGCAGCCACTCTTGCAGCTGGCCGTATTGACCGATTTGCATAGGCGGCAGCCTGTCGCGGGCTGCTTTTAGTTTGGCGGCAAACTCCTGGTCGACACCTAAAATTTTGGCCGCAGCCATTACTTCGTTAAAAATATCAAAGGCCAATTGGTTATCCATAGTTACGCCGGCATCGATAGCAATGCCACCACCATAAGCCCGCGGATTGTTTTCGGGCGAAACCGAAGGGCTTATTACCAGCCAATGATGTTCAGGCTCCTCAACTAAATCCTCAAGGAAAAATTGCGCTGCACCGCGTATAGCCGGATATACGGTTTTCAGATAAGCTTTATCGCCGCTATACATATAACGATCCCAAAGCTGGGTACTCAACCACACACCACCTGATGGCCATAGGCCGGAATAAATATAATCGACCGGACCGGTAATACGCCACAAATCGGTGTTATGGTGTGCTACCCAGCCACCTACACCATACATGGTTTTGGCAGTTTGTTGCCCCGTTACTGAAAGGTCCTTAACCATTTGTACCAGCGGCTCATGCATTTCGGCCAGGTTAGTTTCTTCGGCCGGCCAGTAGTTCATTTCGGTGTTTATATTAATGGTATACTTGCTGCCCCATGGCGGGCTCATTTCTTTATTCCAGATGCCTTGCAGATTAGCCGGTTGGCCGCCCGGTTGCGATGAAGAAATCAGCAGATATCGCCCAAACTGAAAATACAACTCCACTAATTGGGGATCATTGCCTGTAGCAAAATTGGCTATGCGCTGGTCGGTTGGATCTTTAGCTGCATCAGTAACACCCAGATCAAGTTTGACACGGTTGAAATATTTTTGGTAAGCTGTAATATGATTTTTTACCAGCTTTGCATAAGGGATAGACCAGGCTTTGCTTAAATAATTATTGGCTCGAGCA
>DATCXS010000395.1:0-2176 GCA_036565645.1 Mucilaginibacter sp. | reverse complement strand
AAGCCCTCCCTACCGGGAGGGTTTGGGTGGGGCTGTTTAATCCCAGTTCAAAGCGCCCTTTTTAATGACGTAGATGAAACCTGCCAGCAGCGTAGCCATAAAGATAAACATCTCTATCATCCCGGTTGATCCCAACTCTTTAAAGTTTACAGCCCAGGGGTACATAAAGATCACCTCGACATCAAACAACACAAACAGTATAGCCACCAGGAAATATTTGATGGAGATAGGGGTACGGGCATTACCAATAACTTCAATACCCGACTCAAATGGCGTCAGCTTATCTTTAGTTACACGCTTAGGACCGATTTTGTGGGTAACAAACATTGTAGTAACCACAAAACCTATAGCAACAATCATTTGAAAAATGATTGGCAAATAATTAACCGGTAAACTCTGTACTTCCATGGGTGCAAATATACAAATGGTGTGTAAATAAAAAAGGCTCCGTTTGGAGCCTTTTTTATTTTGATATTATTTACTTGCCTTTTTGGGCTTTGCGGTAGTATCGGATGCCGCCGGGGCAGCTTTATTATCGAAATAGAACTTAACATATCCATTATCAGGATTATACTCTTTTGCCTTTGTAAAGTTTTCCATTGCTTTAGCATCATCTTTATCATGATACTCTGCATAGTTACCTAAATAAGCATAGGCATTAGCTAATGCACGTTTATCAACGGCATTTAACGATGTTTTTGCCCCAAGTACCTGAATGATCTTTTCGTAACGAGGTTTAGCTATCCCTTTAAGGTCACTATAAAGAGTATCTTTAAAATCAGCAATATAAGCCCGTGTTGTTAAAGCTTGTGTTACAGGATTTGGCGTTAAACGTTCATATTGCGCTAATAAGGTATCGGCTTTCACCAATAAGGTTGAATCAGGCTTAACAGCATGCGTTTTTTTGTAATCCGAAGACTGATTGCTAAAAGCAAAATAATAGGCGTAGCCGCCATAAAAATGCTCGTTTAATAGCGGTTTGCCATGTACTCTGTTTATCACTTCTTCATAAGCCTTACCAGATTCAGCATATTTTGCTTTACTAAAGAACATCTTGCCAAGGTCATCAAAAATATCCTCAGCTTTAGTCGAATCAAGATCGGCAGCCTTCGTTAAATTAGCCACAGCTTTTACCGTATCGCCGGTTGCAAGTTGCAACTTGCCTAAGTATTCATAATCGCGCGGCAATATACGGTTAGGCGTTGCTTTAGAGAACCAGGTGTTCAAAGCAGTTAAACCTGCTGAATAATCTTTGTTCTCGTAAGCCGCATACCCTAAATAACGGTATACCCGTGCGTTAGCACTTGCATCTTTTGATAATTTGGTAGCAACTTCTTGCAAAGTAGTATAATCTCCTGCATTAACCAGGAAGTCGGCATAACGTAACAACGACTCAACCGATTCGTCGGTTAAGGTGATGTATTTTTTATAATTTTCAACCGCTTCTTTGATTTTTACTGATGCCACCTTAAGGTCTGCCTGGGCCTCATCTTTTTGAGTTTCCGCTAATTCGCGGTAAGCCGGGCCATAGTTAGGATCGATGGCGATGGCTGCCTGGAATTGCTTTTCAGACTCTTCATAGTTATGAGCATAGCGCCACAGTACACCTGTTGCTACATTGGCAGCCGGCGATTTTGGATTAAGCGCTAATGCAGCCTGGTAAGCATCGTAAGCGGCATTACTGTTTAACTGCGAGCGGTAGGCGTTACCTAAAGTAACTTGTACCTCTGCATCTTTTTCATCAATATCTTTTGCCTTAGTTAAAGCGTCAATAGCTGCATTTGCTTTTGCCGGTGGAAATTTACCGTCCTTCGCGTCTAACAAATAGGCTTTGCCTATATATAAATAGGGTTGGTCATCTTTTCTCTTTGTAACCGAGATAGCCTGGTTAAAGTTTGAAGTAGCCCCTGCGTTGTCTTTAGCAGTTAATGCAACAGCACCTAAACCCACGTAGTTTAAGGCTGATTTTGGCTCAAGTGCTATACCCCTGGTGAAAGTTGCCTTTGCAGAATCCGGGTAATCTTGAATAAGGTACACCCATCCTAAGTAAAAAAGATTTTCATCACTTTTAGGTTGAGTAACCGTCAGATTTTTCAGCATCACCTTTGCTTTCTGATATTGCTCGGCATCAATAGCTTTTTTAGCGTCGTCAAGACTTTGACCAAAAACTGCTGAT
>DATCXS010000384.1:0-13035 GCA_036565645.1 Mucilaginibacter sp. | reverse complement strand
GACTTACAGGTGTAAAACAACACCGCCGCTGCCGACACAACAATCAAAATACCTTTGTAATTTTTCTTCATAATTTAAGGTTTAATACTTCAAATTTAAACATAGCACAGCCAATACACCTTAAAACAACAGTGTTATGGGTAATTTATTTATTACAGTGGTTTAGGCTATAATTGGTTATAAACTAAAAAGCCGGTGTAGTAATCTATATGTTGTAATATGGATTGCTAATACCGGCCACTATATTTTAAGTGGTTACGTTTAATTGCATTATATGCCGTAACCGCATTCACGTTATCTTATTTAAGCGATAAGATGTATTGCACCATTTTTCGGATATCAGCCGGTGGCACTGACGGGTGCGCTGACATTGGCACTTCGCCCCATACACCGCTACCGCCGGCAATAATTTTTTTAGTTAACTTTTCATAGTTTACTGCAGTTGCAGGATATTTTTTTGCTACGTCTTTGTAAGCAGGGCCTACAAGTTTAACGTCGACTTTATGACAGCTTAAACAATCGTTTTTTGCTAATAGTTGCTTTCCTTGTTCAAGGGTTAAGGCGCTAACTTTACCGGTAGCCGGTGCAGTTTTTTTAACTACAGTAGTTTTTTTTGTAGTAGATTTTTTTACAACTTTTTTTTGTGCGAAAGATGTGCTCATAGCAAAGAATGTAAAGGCAAAGGTAGTTAAGATTGCGATCTTTTTCATTTTGGATATTGTGTGTGTATGTATAAATATTGATTACTTGTTTGTACGACTATTTATAGGATAAGAGGTTTAAAACCGCCTAAATATGCTTAGGCTCTTATCTAATAAATGGATGGCGAACAAAGTTAAACAATATCAATACACCGTCAAAGTTGTGCAATCGATGGCACAAATGCAAATAAAAAATAAAATTGTACTTATAAATAGTGTTTCGTAATAACAGCCACGTACCCGGTTTTAGATAGAACCAGCAATTATGCCAAACCATAGTTTGATCTGTATTGCAATTGTTACAAAAAACACGGTAAATAAAAAGGGATAGCCGAATTGGACTATCCCTTTTTGTATCAGGACGGATAAATCGTATATACTTAGTTTGCTCTTCTTGACTCAGCTTTTTTTGCCTGATAAGCCAATGGAAGAATAATAGCAGCTAATAAGGCGACAACTTCTAATATTACTAACATGGTATTTCTTGATTTTAATTTATTAATGTAACTGTCTTTTCAGAAAACAACAGCATGAAGCAATTGCATTCGTATGGCAGGTTCGACACAAAATATGCCATAAAAAAATCTGTGGATTTAGATTGCAAAAACCAAAATTTTGAAATCATGGATTTAAAAAAATCGTAAATGATTATTAAATTTTGATCGAATATTATTTGCTTTTTAAAATTGTTGATTAAAAAAAGTACGAAGGAGAAAAGACAAAAAAATATTTTTTTGCCAAAAAGTAAAAATCAATCAAAAAATGGCTGACAATTGGAAATTTAATAATTTTTAAAGCTTTAAAATCAAAGAAAAGGTATGCTTCGTAACTAAATCACAAAAAAAATTGCTGATTTTACAAATTCTGGTCAAAAAATTCACTGTTATGCGTTTTATTGCCAGGCTTTAATAAAATAAAAAATATTTACCCGACATATTGTCATGCATGTGTAAAACATGACAACATATGACAAAAAATCCGAAAAATAAGTTGATTTTAATAGTTAAGGAGAGAAAATACGGAAATTGAGACTGAAAAATCTAAAAATCCGGGTGTGCCAAACTTTTATTATGAAATTTGCAATAAAACCCGGGTTTTAATGATCTAATGCACGGCGTTTAATCAATCCACCCTTCACTTCCGAAACGGAGTTGGTTACAATGAAGGCCGTAGGATCAATTTGCTGCACCCTCGCTACCAAACGTTGTACCTCTAACCTGGTAATAACAGTTACAATGATGTCGACATTTTTATCGCCAATCTCTGTTTTGCCAAAACCACGTTCGCCTTTGTAAACGGTTACTCCCCTATGTAAATTCCGCATAATGACGTTTTTGATCAGTTCGCTTTTGGCCGAAACAATGGTTACCGAGGTAAACTCATCAAAACCCTGCACAATATAATTGATGGTTTGCGTAGCAGCCAGGTAAGTTAGTATAGAGTACAAAGCCTTTTCAATCCCCAGAAAGAAAGCTGCGATGCCGAAAATAAAAACATTAATGACCAGAATGATCTGCCCTATGGACAGGAAAGAGCGTGGATTGATATAAACAGCCAGCAAATCTGTACCGTCAATCACGCTGCCGCCACGCATAGCCAGACCTATACCGGCTCCTAAAAAAAATCCTCCAAAAACCGCGGTAAGTAATTTATCATGCGTTACCAGTGGAAAGTTTACAAAATACAGCGCTGCCGATAGCAGTATAATCGCTATTGACGCTTTAACGGCAAAAAGCTTATCCACCTTTTTATAGCCCAAATAGATAAATGGAATATTAATCACTAAAATGAGTATTGAAATAGACCATCCGGTTAGCGAACTGATTAATAAGGATATGCCGGTAACGCCGCCATCAATAAACTCATTCGGAATTAAAAATCCTTTTAGTCCGAAGGCGGCGCTGGCAATACCAATAATGATCATGATTATACGAACTGCCTCAATACGGCGATAAGCTTGTTTACGGGTACGCGTCATAAATTGTAGTGTTTGTTGTATTAATGGCTATTTTGGAAATAAAATACGCCTTTTTTGTTAGAAATCACTATATCCTTCAATTTATCTTTATTCATATCCTGCACTACCACATGCAAACCGACGCCCGAATCGTTGTCAATTTGATGTGCGACAAAATAAGGCGCCTTACCCGGCGTAAACTCAAACCAGTATAACACAGCCGGTTGGTGCGAGCCGGGATCGGTGTTTGTGTCATTATGCGCAAACCAACGTTTGCCGGTAACCAGGTCAGGATGCCCGTCATTATTCATATCTGCAAGGGCCACGCCATGTGTTTCAGAAAATGATTTGTCGATCTCATGTTTCGTCCAGTCAACATTTCCTTGCATATCCTTGTCTTGCTGATACCACCAGATACCATATTTATGTGCCGATGCACTGATCACATCATCCAAACCATCGCCATTAACGTCCATTACATACATCTCGGAGCAATCGTCGCCAAAATTGGCCGGATGAAATTTCCAGTTGGTTTGTTTACGATTGGCAGGGGCTTCCCACCAGCCCTCTTTAATAAGCACATCTTTACGGCCATCTTTATTAACATCGCCTAAACCCAGGCCATGCGAATAGCGGTCGGTGCCAGGGGCATTGGTTGCGCTGATCGGATATCGTGTCCAGGTGGTATCGCCTTTTTTTGACGGGGCGCTTAACCATACTATTTGTTTAGCATTTATATCGGCACATAAAATATCGATGCGGCCGTCGCCATTTACATCCACAAAATTAGGCGACTCGTTCCCTATCCCGACCTTATCCATGAGGGCGTGTTTTTTCCAATAGCCGGCTTGCCCTTTCGGATTTTCATACCAGCAAGCGGGGGTACCGGGATAACCGATAATGACCTGGTCGGTCCAGCCGTCATTGTTTACATCCATACTGTAATCTAAAAACGAAGTACTGTATTCGGTACCGGGTTTTAACACTGGTGTCGGCGCTATTTCATGGCGCGTCCAACTGGGCGCTTCAAACCAGCAGGTACCTGCTATGATATCAAGCATTCCGTCACGATTTACATCGCCGGCAGACACACCTTCAGATATAAAATCATGAGTGATAACATATTTAATAAACTTAATATTGTTTTGTGCGCTTACCTGGTTGCTTGAGACAGCGGCAATCACAGTTAAAAATATGGTTATTCGGTTTTTCATAAGCAGATGTTTATTTTAGGATATTATCTGATTAAAAACAGGGTAATTTTATAATGCAAGTTAAAGCTTATCGCCCTAAAGGCAAAGCCAAAAGCCGCGCCAATTTTTTGATAGCAATAATCAACCCGTTATAACTACATGACAACAATAGCATTAAACAGCCGCGCAGGTAAATGGATCATGGCATCAACCATCTTGGCCTCGTCTATGGCATTTATTGACGCCACCGCGCTTAACGTAGTGCTGCCTGCATTGCAGCAGGGCCTTAACGCTACCGGAGCAGATCTGTTTTGGATACTCAATGCTTACCTGCTCATGCTGGCTTCGCTGATCCTGATAGGTGGTGCTATGGGCGATAAACTGGGGCGCAAGAAAATTTTCATGGCAGGGATATTTATTTTTATCGTCGGCTCGGCAGCCTGCGGGTTATCTGCCAACGTTTTAATGCTGGTAATTTGCCGGATGCTGCAGGGCATTGGCGGCGCTTTGATGATTCCCGGAAGTTTATCGCTCATATCCTCATCTATCAATACTGAAGAGCGTGGTAAGGCCATCGGTACGTGGTCGGCGTTTACCACGGTGGTAACCATGGGCGGCCCTATTTTAGGTGGCGCTTTAGCTGATGCAGGTTTATGGCGATATATCTTCTTTATAAACGTACCTATTGGAGTTTTGACGCTGTTTATGCTGGCCTTTAAGGTACGGGAGATCAAAGATGAAGACAACAAAGCCGGGCTTGACTTCCCGGGCGCTATTACCATCGCCCTGGCCCTGGCATTAATAACTTTTGGATTTTTGCGGATACCTTCGGTTGGTATGGCCAGCATACAGGCTTATGGCTCGTTAGTTGCGGGCTTGCTGTTTTTGGTATTATTTATCATAATTGAAGTTAAAAGTGCCAGCCCGATGATGCCGCTCAAACTCTTTGAAAACAGCACTTTTAGCGGGGCTAACTTGTTAACTTTTTTCCTTTACGCCGGTTTGGGCGCTGGGATGCTGTTCTTGTCGCTTAATTTGGTACAGGTGCAAGGTTATAGCCAATTGCAGTCGGGATTAACCTTTTTACCTTTCACAGTGCTGATGATAGCTATAGCGCGTTTTGCAGGAGGGTTGGCCGACAAATACGGCCCGCGACTATTTCTGATTGCCGGCCCGGCTATAGCAGGTAGCGGCTTGCTTATCCTGTCGTTTGTAAAACAAACCGGCGGACCGGCAGATTACTGGACAACATTCTTTCCCGGGGTATTAGTTTTGGGCCTGGGGATGTCGTTCACCGTTGCTCCGTTAACCGCAGCCGTGATGACTTCGGTTAGCGATCATTTTTCGGGCACAGCATCGGGTATCAATAATGCCATGACCCGCATATCCGGTGTTTTTGCAAATGCGATATTTGGAGCAATAGCAGTGCTGTTTTTCGCGGGTGCGTTGCAGCATGATTTGCAAACCACATCTTTCAGCACCAAAGAAAAGCAGCTCATTATGCAACAAGCAAAAAACCTGGGCAATGCTGAAGTGCCTATTGCTTTAAATACTGATAAGCCGCTGGTAGAAAAATATTATCATGAAGGTTTTATCAGCGCTTATGCTAATATCATGCGCATATCGGCCGGCTTGGGATACCTGGGAGCTTTAATGGCGTTGATTTTTATCGGTAATAATGCTAAGGCCGGTTTGCGTTAGCATGACTGCGATTATCGGGAAAATCCGGCCTAACTGTCACCGTTGTAATTATTACATAGTTGGTGCCTGCTCGTAAATACTCCAGAGCTGGTCGGGGGTGTTACGTTTTTTGGCCAGAATAATAGCCGAATTGACATTTCCTTTACTATCTGCAGGGGTTATATACAAATCGGTTCCCTTCAGCTTGATCAGATAAGTATCCTTTTTAATGGGGATAAACTCATATTGCTGTTTGCCATCGCCAGCCACAAATGGCTGCTCATCAAAAGCTGCATTTGCTGCTACCGTTCCAATAGGTTGAAAGGTTTTTTTGGTTAGCAGATTTTGTAGCTGATAAGTATTAGCATCAGTCTTTTTAAAATTCCAGGTCATGCACTTCCAGTTCTCGGGATAATATGCTACCAACGGAGTACCATTTTTAGAGTTGGCATCCTTTACACGCAGCAACATGCCGGTTTGTACATTTTTAATAGCATAGTTGCCTTTAATATCCTGTGCAAAAACAAAAGCCGCACTTGATACAAATGCGGCTAATAAAAGTAATTTCTTCATTCAATATCTGTTATGGATGTACTATAGTCCACCCCTCGTTACCGCGGATGATGATCTCGCCATTACCACTGGGTACGTAGCCGATGAAATTAAACAGTGTATTTTTATCAATATTACGTTCTTTGATGGTATTGTTGCATTGTGCCAGTATTACACCTTTTTTCTGTAAAGCCAATAAAGCTTTCTCGTACGGGCCAGACTTTAAAAACATGGTATAACCGCCTGAAAATGCCACCAGCTCAATTTCAACCTTTCCTTTCAATCGCGGGTCCTCCAAAGCATTATCAATATTACGTAAAGTCATTTTAATTTTTGACGATGCGGTGTCATCAACAAAATACAAAGCTTTATAATGCGCTTTATTGGCCATGGCTCCTTTAAAGCCGGCGTTACTTTGAGCCAATACCGGTTTTACCAATACTATAGCTGCCAAAACAAGGAGATATTTGAATACAATTTTCATAATTAGTGTTTTATAATTTAAGTTACTATTTTTTCGTAGCTGATTTTTGTGCATTGACAATAGGCTGATACGGACCGAACTTATGCTGCCGCTCGCTAAATTTATCGGCATACGGAGCAAACGGATAATCTATCGGCTTTTTGGCAATATTATGCCAGTCGGCACTCTGATCAAAATGCGGACGCGGCTGCGAATTTACAAAAGCCGCCACATTCCATGCTTCCTCATCAGTTAACTGCGGATTTTTATAGGTAGTACCAAAAGGCATATTGCTTTTTACAAAAGCCGCGAAATTGGAGACACGGTACATACCGGCACCATCGTTATAACTATGACTTCCCCAAAGCGGCGGAAACGTGTAGGCTATTTTGTCTGCGGTCATCTGCCCTTGTCCATCAGCACCATGACAAACCTGGCACTTTTTGATAAACACCAATTTTCCCTTAAGCGGGTCGGCAGCTTTATTCATGTAAGTCAATTTTAAAACACCGCTGCCTGCGGGTTTCTGCCCTTTGGGCACACCTTTACCCAGCCATTTAATGTAGGCTATCATTGCTTTCATTTCGCGACTGGTGGTGTCCATTGTTTTGCCATTAAGACTGCGCTGCATACAACCATTTATACGGCCTGCTATAGACAACACCTCATTGGTACGCGTCATAAACTTGGGATAATTTGCTGCGGTAGCCTTCAGGCTTAAACCAAACGCTTTAGTACCGCCATAATTGTGGCAGTTTTGACAATTCATGCCATTTGTCAGGTGCGCTACTTTACCTTTCGGACCCAGATAAACAGCGGTGTTTGCAATTAACTCCAATCCGTATCGCAGCTGATTTCCAGCTGCACCGGCAGGTATCTTTTTTTCCTGGGCAAAGGCTGTTAACCCGCACAATAATATTATGATAGAAAAGAAAATTCGCATTTGGGTCATAACACCTGTACAAAACAAACAGGTTAAAAGCAAATAACGCAATTGTTAGCGACTTTTAACCTGTTAATTTTAATTTTTAGCTATTAACGCTGTTCGTTATAAACTTCGAACTCTGATATTGAAGGGTTTCTTTGCGAACCCAATATTTGTACCCTTACCTTGTTGGCCCAGATACGATTAAACCGGTGAACCTTTACAGCAGTAGTTTTATTACCTTCCAGAATTGGTTTCCATGAACCTGCTGAAAAATACTCCAGCTTGTATTTGTTAATGTTCGATCTTCTTTCGGCAATAACAATGGTATTAAGTGCGGTTTCGCGTTTAAAGCTGACTTCATACCACGGTTCTTTTACCCGTGGATTTGATATCCACGAAGTATTAAAGCTATCGTCGTTACCAAAATCGCTGATGTTCATATCATCGCTCCAACTTGAGTTGGCCGGTACATTTTTAGCCAAATCAGACGAAATGATAGGTGCTTCGTTATCAGGCAATGCTGCTAAAGGGCCATCGTTTTTCCAGATCTTGCCTATCTCTTTTAATTCAGCTACCGCATTGTCATCAAAACGACCATCGCGATTAGGCGCTACATTTAAAATGAAGTTACAACGATCACTATTTAACTTTTTCAGGTAATCATTAACCAGGCTGGCAGCAGTTTTAACCGGGGTAGTCGGGAAATCTGTTTTCCAGAACCATGAGCTTTGAATAGGCAGGCAGGCTAAAGCAGGCATAGTATTGCTACCGGCTTCCATACGCTGACCGGCACCCATTTCATAGGTTTTAATGTCGGTATAGTACAGGCCCAGTTTTGGATACTTGGCGCCGTTAAGATCCATCAACAAACAATCGGGCTGTAGTTTTTTAACCAGGTGATAAATATCCTCGAAAGGTATATCGTCATAAGAGATCCTTGACCACGGTGCATCCCAGCCGTCAATAATAAGCGCTTCAATTTTACCGTATTTGGTTAGCAACTCGGTTATTTGTTGCTTAACCATCTCAATATGGCTTGGGCGGATCTGATTAGGGCGCAATTTGTGGTGCGTATCAAGGATAGAATAATACAACATCACTTTTAAACCGTTTTTTCTAAAAGCATCGACATACTCTTTCACCACGTCGCGATGAAGCGGGCTATTCATTACATTGTAGTCAGTACTTTTAGTATCCCAGATACAGAAACCGCTGTGGTGTTTGGTAGTCAGGCAGCCATAAGTCATATTAGCCGATTTGGCGGCTTTTGCCCACTGGTCGCAATCTAATTTGGTTGGATTAAAGTTTGACGGCGACGCTTCAGGGTCGGGCCAGTCGGCATCCATATAGGTGGGGATGTTAAAGTGGATGAACATGCCAAAGCGCAGATCAATAAATTGCTGCTGCAGCTTTTTTAAATGCTCATTTTTGGTATTTACTTCAGTTACTCCGCCGCTTTGAGCATAGGTTGCAGAAAAGTTCAATAAAACAAGAGACAGTACTAATGTTAGTTTTTTTGATATCATAAAATATGTATAAATGCTTGTGCTTTGATTAAAAGGCTATAGCAATATATTGGTTAACGATCAAAGAAAGCAGATTGCCGCCTTATAATATTTTGTATTCTTGTCTATTTAATAAATGATTTTGGCATCAATTATTAAAGATGAAGGAATTTTAGAATAAATCAATTAATCCATTGATCGAATCTTGAATAAGGGCGATCTTCAAATCATCTAAATAAAAGCCAAATACACTGATTTCTTTCCCCATTATCTGTTTTGATCCCTACATTTGGGCATTCCATAATTTTATAACCATGAATAAATTTAAAATAACAACAGCATTGTTTTTAGGTCTAATAGGTATTTCGTTTGCCGCTAAGGCACAGGATCACCGTTTCGACCCGCCCTGGAATACGCCGCCTGCCAGCAAACTGCATTTTACTGTTCATGGTGTTGATAATGTACCTGACCTGTATGGCGATATTAACGACCCCCAACTGGTGATATTTTTTGCCGGTAACCAGTTTATGGTGGTTGATGACCTGCTGGCTGCTTTTAAAGCTAAATATCCGAAATACCAACGTGTGTTTGCCGAGACTTTGCCCCCGGGCATCCTGGCTAAACAAATGGCGGCCGGTACAATTACTATCGGCAATATGCGCATCAGCTTAAAGCCTGATATTTATACTGCGGGTAAAGGTGGCATTGCAAAGTTTGCCAAACTATTTAACCGTACCGAGGCCTATGCCGGTAACCGACTGACCATTATGGTTAAAAAAGGAAATCCTAAGCAAATAAAAAGTTTGACCGATTTAAGTAAAAAAGATATTCGTGTGAGCATGCCTAACCTGCAAACCGAGGGCATTGGTACCCAGATTATGAATGCTTATGCTAAAGCCGGAGGAGAGCAATTGCAAAAGGCCATTATGGAAAGAAAAGTAAAAGATGGCAGCACCTATTTAACCCAGGTACATCACCGCGAAACACCAATGCGTGTGTTGTATGGCGAAAGCGATGCCGGACCGGTTTGGTTTACCGAGGTTTATTACCAGCAAAAAATTGGCCACCCTGTTGAAGCTGTTGAAATTCCTGCTAAACACAACATAACGGCCCATTATGTGGCTGCGTCCCTGAAAACTGCACCACACCCCCAGGCTGCCAAAGATTTTCTGGATTTTATGATAAGCCCAACCGCCAAAGCTATCTATAAGAAATACGGATTTACTACCGAATAAAACTTAATGCGCTTCATTCAATCATTCAGTATAATCTTACTGCTGCTGTTTAACAGCGGCAGTAGTTTTGCACAGCGGCTGCAAAAGCTGGATGATGAAATTATGATTGACCTGCAAAACCAGCGCACACCTAAAAAAACGGGATTTTTCCTGTTCTTGTCAAATACCAACGGTTATGGCGACATGGGCGTGCCTGCCGGATTGCTGGTAGCCGGGGCAATAAGCAATGATAAAGGCATGCGCGAAAATGCTGCTTTTGTGGCCAGCAGCACAGCAATCTCTTTTGGTGTTACATTATTGCTCAAGCGTATTATAAAAAGGCCGCGGCCTTTTATTCAAAATCTGAATATAGTTCCGGTTTACCGGGCGGGCAGCACCTCATTTCCATCGGGACATACCTCTACAGCAATATCAACGGCCACGGCTTTATCTATGGCTTATCCTAAGTGGTATGTTATTGCACCGGCTTTTTTATGGGCTGGGTCGGTTGGCTATTCGCGTATGTATCTGGGTGTGCATTACCCTACTGACGTTGCTACAGGAGCGGCTGTCGGTGTTGGCTCGGCATTATCCATGTCGTTCTTAAAAGTCAGGTAGGCGGACCGTTTTGGATTAATTGAAATAGCCAGCCATCAACCGTTTCAAAAAAATTCCTGACTTTTGAGAATATGGAAACCCTTGATGTTGCACTTAACAACGAACAAACCGGACTGTTAAACCAATCGATACCCGATATTACAAATTTACTAAGCGATCTGTTTCAACCCGGTATCGACAATTACCACAAACTGGCTTATGAACTTCAGCGTGAGTTTAAAGGGGGCGGCTCGCCCGATGTTATCTGCATGAACTTTGACAGGATCAAATATGATGCTGTAACAGGCAACGGCAGTTTCCGTGTATTGTTAGACATCAGCTTTACTTTTGGCTGTGAGGATGTAGAAACTGAAAAACAAGGTCAAACGTCCGAATGGACATTCTCCATCAATAAGGCAGAAAAAGTCATTACCTTATATAGTTCGCCGTTTGTTGAAAGCCGGTCGACAGCAGATGAATTTTAAGTAAAAGCTTTTCAAATACTTTTTGCCACAAAATCCTTCCAGGTAATTTTCGCTGCCGGGTCTACCCCACAAAGGTTGATACCCGAGCGGAACAGGTCATATCTCGGGCCTTGCAGCGGCACTGCTTTATAACTAATTAGATCATTGGTGATATCAAGGTACTGTTGCACATATTCTTCAAACCTTAATACCTGTGGGCCGCAAAAGTTTGGTAACAGGCCATTGGGCTTACCTTCTGCTATAGCGATAAGTTTTTCAGCAACTTCGCTAAGTTCGATACTTTGAAACTTCATGCCATCAGGAATTTCCAAAACATCATGGCTAGTTTTTACTAATGCCTGAATTAAATTGTAAACAAAGTGATGAAACTGCGTGGTGCGCAAAATGGTGAATGGTATCCCGCTTTCAGCGATCATATTCTCTACCTGATTTTTTACCACATAATATGGGTAATCACTTTTATCAACACCGACAATTGAAATGTAAATAAAATGAGGGGGCGCATCCCTGTCAATAGCATTTAAAAGGTTCTCTGTCCCCTGTTTATCTGTTTCCTGAAAAGCACGCGGGTTACTGGCACAGTGAATAATGGTATTACAATGCTTCACAGCAGCCTGCAAACCGTCTGCCGATGCCAGATCGCCCCGGCATACTTCTACCTGAACAGGCACAACCGGGGCAGGCTGTGTAGTAAGAATACGCACCGGCCGGCCTTTTGCAAGCAGCCGACTTACCACCTCTTTGCCTAATAAACCGGTACCACCGGTTACTAAAGTTTTATTCATTTGCCTGACGAATTATTCACCAAAGCTTGTGTTGTTATCGCGATAATACAAATCTGATTTAAAAATACTTAGCTAAAAAGCGGTAGTATACAAGGCTCGGGCACTATAGACGAGCTTATAGCTTTTGGTATCGATAACGGCTGGCAGGACAAGATCATTGCCTATGGGCAAAACTATGCCAGGACGCTGAAGCAATATTACGGCCAATATGCCAAAGATTACAAAGCAGGGAAATATGGAACAAATAGTGCTGGAAACCAGAACAATACCTAAAACTTATTCTTAACTTTATTGTTAAACAATAAACCAAACAACAATTATATGAAGACCTTAACAATCCAGGGCGATCCACATGGCATGACTGCTATTATGGTGCCTAAATCAGAAGAGTTTCATGATCACGAAACTGTACAAATTAGCTCGACCGACCATATGCAGTCTGTAGAAAAACGAATATTCCGTGTAGTAGATGCGGGCGAGGATAAATGGGAATTGCAGTTTGAATAGTATGTAGGTCATCAACTGCTTAACCAAAAGGACAAAGAGCTTAATAATACGAGGAAACGCGGCGATTAATCTAAACCCCGCGCGTATCACCACGCCATCCATTTCTGGACCAAAATAGGGTCTGGTAGGCAAGTCATGTGGCACTATTAAATATGGCAATAAGCCTACCGGGCCAGCACCGACGATACAAATCGCTGTCTCTACAACTTCGTCCGGATCTTTCAGCACTTTCCTATTTACGTTTATCCTTGTATCAAAAAGCAAATACTGTCTGCCAGGGCCTCTACAGAATGGGGAACATTGATAGGAATATCCAGGTCATCAAACTTGTTTAACTCTACTTCTCCATTAACAGTATAATAATTAATCCGTCCTTCAATAACCACCAGCCGGGTATTAACCCCCGTTTTATGTTCCTTTAACGTCATCCCCTTTTTAAACCCCAGCACAATAACCTTTGCCGCATTA
>DATCXS010000346.1:0-5257 GCA_036565645.1 Mucilaginibacter sp. | reverse complement strand
ATAACTGCTTGAACTAAAACCGGCCATCCATAATTCCGTTGGTTCTATGCTCGAGCTTCCATTCATCGTGATAAAAAACAAAGTCGCATTGGCTGACTATCCTGAACCCGTGACCTGGTTGATAAAGCAGATATATGCTGGCAGTTTTTTCATTTTTATAAGTTAATTTATATACTAAAATACTGTCCTTATGAATATTGCCTGATCCTTTATTTACGTAATAAACCCGATGATCGATTTTTAAAGAATCAGACAGCGACCCATTTCCATATAGATGAAAATGGGACGTTTTGTTAGTTAGGGAATCTGAAAACATTAACCCCTTTAAATCATCGTTATTTAGGCAAGTAAAAAGAGCTTTTTTTAGTTGATCTTTATTAAAATGATATGATTCATCACAACCTGTAAGAAAAATAATTAAAAGAAACGCGATTAAAATCCTGTGTTTCATATTAATGGGGTTTAACGCATTTCATTTCCCTGTTGTATGGTTATCAACGTTGTTTGCAATAATAATTAAGTTTTAAAGTTAATAAAATTGTAGGCTTTACTTTCGGCTGTATAAGGTTAGGTTACAATGGGTCAAGTTAATAAATAAATTAATAAGACAAGGATCGCCCTCCTTATTATCGCCCAATCCAAAAGCTCCATCTTCCTCACTGGTCGAAGTTCAAATTTCGACATAATTAATTAGGCTTTCGGCCTGACCATACCAAACGCGGGTGATCCAAATTCCTTACTTATAAGTCATTTTTAGTGATCCAAAGTGATCCACAAAGTCATGATTAAGATTATAAGCATTTGATTATCAACACAAATTAAATCAAACTGATCCAAATTGATCCACACTCGCGCGTGGATCAGTACGCCGCCGCCGGGGATATGGTAAAACAAGCATCAGTTATGCTATTTCAATACCGACATTAAGCGTATATTTGGCCCATGGTTTCTTCGCAACGATATGATCAGCGAGGCGTGTCTGCCTCGAAAGACGACGTACACAACGCAATCAAAAACATCGATAAAGGCATCTTCCCAAAAGCTTTCTGTAAGATAATCCCCGATATTCTGAACGGCGACCCCGACTATTGCAATATCATGCATGCCGATGGTGCAGGCACCAAATCGTCATTGGCTTACACCTACTGGAAAGAAACCGGCGACCTGTCTGTATGGCGAGGCATAGCTCAGGATGCCATCATCATGAACCTGGACGACCTGCTTTGCGTAGGCGCTACGGATAACATCCTGCTGTCATCAACCATCGGTCGTAACAAGAACCTGATACCCGGCGAAGTGATTGCTGCTATTATCAATAGCACCGAAGAGATCCTGGCCGAACTGCGCGGAGCCGGCATAGGCATCTACTCTACCGGCGGCGAAACCGCCGACGTAGGCGACCTGGTACGTACCGTCATAGTCGACTCAACGGTTACCTGCCGTATGAAACGCACAGACGTCATATCCAACCACCGTATCCAACCCGGCGACGTCATTGTGGGCCTGGCCTCATACGGTAAAGCAAACTATGAAAAAGAATATAACGGCGGTATGGGCTCAAACGGCCTGACCTCTGCGCGTCATGACGTATTCAATAAAACCATTGCTGAGAAATACCCTGAGAGCTACGACGCAGCTATTCCGTACGAGCTGATCTTCTCTGGCACCAAAGGTTTGACGGATGCTGTAGATATTGGCAATGGCGAGTCAGTTAGTGCAGGCAAGCTGGTATTGTCTGCTACCCGTACTTATGCCCCCATCATCAAACAGATATTAGACAGATACCGCAGCCAGGTACATGGCATGGTTCATTGCAGCGGCGGCGCACAAACCAAGGTGCTGCACTTTGTAGATAAGCTGCATATCATCAAGGACAACCTGTTTCCTATCCCACCGCTGTTTAAACTGATCCACGAAGAATCGAAAACCAGCTGGCAAGAAATGTACAAGGTGTTCAATATGGGACATCGCATGGAACTTTACGTACCCCAGGAAATTGCCGGGGAGCTGATACAAATCTCCAAAAGCTTTGGCGTAGATGCACAGATCGTCGGCCGCGTTGAAGCTGCCGAACAAAAACAGGTGACTATCCGCTCGGAGTTTGGCGAGTTTATATATAACTAAGCTTGTTATCAAAGCATAAAAAAAGCTCCGATTAGGAGCTTTTTTAGTTTAGTTTATTTAAAGATTAATACAACGTGAATTCAACACGACGATTCATCTGACGGCCTTTTGCAGTTTTGTTGGTTGCAATAGGCTGAGTTTCACCATAACCGGTAGCTTCGATGCGTGATGGGTTAGCACCTTTACTCACCAGGAATGATTTAACAGATTCGGCACGGTCTTTTGACAACCTCAGGTTGGCATCATTTGAGCCAACGTTATCTGTATGACCAGCCAGTTTCAAGCTAAAGTTTTTATTCATCAGCAATCCGGCAACCCTTTCCAAACTTGCATATGAACGGGAACGGATAGTAGCTTTACCAAAATCAAATTCCAGATTCTTAATAGCTTCGTTAACTACTCTTCTGTCTTCTTCGGTTATAATAACTTTAGCCGGAGCAAGCGGGCAACCTGAACCATCAACTTTTGTACCTGCAGCAGTACCCGGACATTTATCAAAGAAATCAGGAACGCCATCACCATCGGCATCAGCAGTAAACTTAGCCATGTTAGCATTAGTCGCAGCCAAACTTGCTTTGGTAGCATCCAGATCGCTTCTTAACTGATCATTCTGAACTTTTTGCGCATCAACCTCTGATTGTAGTTTTTGTTCAGTCATCAGATATTCATGACGCATTGATGATACCGGATTATGTGCTGCCATCTGTGGTTTTGATTTGCTGCCTAAAGCAAACTCTAAACCGGCATGAGCATAACCAAATTTGTCGTTATTACCATTAAGATTATAGCCGTCAAAGTTGTCAGCATCAACAAAGTTCACCTGGTAACCCAAGTCAAGGTTGATGCCTTTAGCAACTTGCACCTTAAAACCTACGCCTACCGGGATGTAAGCACTTTTAATATCATGACCAATGTCAATTACTTCACCATTAGCAAGGGTAAAACCCGGCCGGTATTGCATATAACCAATGCCCGCTGTCAAATAAGCCTGAATAGCGTTTTGCTGATTGCGCCAGCTGATATTGGCAAACGTAAAATTGGCCGCAATATCGCCTGCCCAACGCAAATCTGTCTGGTATGAATCAAGTCCCGGGTCAGCGGCGCCATAACCAGCTACCTGTCCTTTTAAAAAGTTGGCTTGTAAGCCCCAGCCGTGAGTAAATTGGTCTTTAATGTAGGCACCATAACCAACTTTATTGTTAGATTTTTTGTAATCGGCATTATGTCCGGAAAAAAATGTATACGGATTTAATAAACCACCATTTACACCTATTGACCATGTACGAAAAGAACTGCTTGGAGAAAAAGGTTGCACATATTCTGCGCTGCCCAAGTCATTGCTTTGCGCAAAAACGCTGCCGCTTAACAGGACACCTGTCGCTATCAGAGCTGCTTTCTTAAAATTTGTTTTCATAGTTGTTGTGTTTGTTGAAACTCGCCCTTAAAAGAGCGAATGCTATTCTACAGAAACAATAGCAATGCCATAAAGGCATAAATCAGCCAAACGTACTGTATTACAACAGCTAACAAATAAGGGCGATATAAAAATATCGCCCTTAAAAATATACAGTTTTGTATGATATGAGTAAGACTATTGCATAATATTAATTCGCGCTTTTGGCCAATGCCTGCTTAATATCAGCTATAATATCATCAGCTTTTTCCAGGCCGGTTGAAATACGAATCAAACCCGGAGTGATGCCCACCGCCAGTTGCTGTTCGCTGGTTAGTTTGGAGTGCGTAGTACTGGCCGGATGCGAAGCAATGCTGCGCGTATCGCCCAGGTTAGCAGTTACGGTAAGAAGCTCTAAGGCGTTCAGGAATTTACGGCCGGCTTCTACCCCGCCTTTCAATTCAAGGCAAAATACGCCGCCGCCCATTTTCATTTGTTTTTTGGCGATTTCAAATTGAGGATGCCCTTCAAGTAATGGATATTTAACCCATGCTACTTCAGGATCGCTTTGTAAAGCTTTAGCTACGGCAAGTGCATTTTCTGAATGACGGGTCATGCGGACATCTAAAGTCTCTAAGCTTTTGCTTAGTATCCAGGCGTTAAATGGCGCCAATGACGGGCCTGTATTACGGCAAAACAGGTAGATCTCCTCGATCAGATCTTTACGGCCTAAAATAACACCGCCCAATACACGACCCTGACCGTCGATCCATTTAGTAGCTGAGTGAATCACCAAATCGGCTCCGTAATCAATGGGTTTTTGAAGCAATGGGGTGGCAAAGCAATTATCTACATTTAAAATCAGGGTATGCTTTTTAGAGAATTTGCCGGCCCATTCTAAATCAAGAACTTCCAGTTGCGGGTTGGTTGGTGTTTCCAGGTAAACCATCTTGGTATTAGGTTGTACCGCAGCCTCCCACGCAGCGTCGTCATTAGCAGGCACCAAAGTGCAGGTTATGCCAAAACGCGGTAAGTATTTGGTCACAATAGTATAAGTACTGCCAAAAACTGAGCTACAGCAAATCAGGTGATCGCCTTGCTTTAACAAGGCAAAAAACGTCCCGAATACAGCAGCCATACCGCTCGCGGTAGCAAAGCCATCTTCGGCGCCTTCAAGCACGCACATTTTGGCAACAAACTCATCAACATTCGGGTTGCTGAAACGGCTGTAAATGTTGTCGTGCGATTCGCCGGCAAATGCAGCGCGCATTGTTTCGGCATCATCAAAAGTAAAGCTGCTGGTTAAGTATAATGGTGTTGAGTGTTCGCGTTGTTGCGTTCTTTCACTCTGGATGCGTATAGCCTGGGTTATGGGGTCTAATTGAGATGACATTATTTTAGTTTTATTATGATTTTGCAGGATGCACAAACACCTGTGTTTTAATACCGGCACCGGCACGTTCTAACGTAGCCGCAACCGAACAATATTTATTTACCGACAGATCGACAGCTTTGCTTGCTTTATCGGGGTCGATAGTGCCGTATAAATGAAATTCGATAGTAACATCTTTCCACAAAGATGGCTCAACACCAGCTTCGCGATCACCTTTGATCACCATCTTATAATCTTGTACATCCTGACGTTGTTTCTTTAAAATGGTAATTACATCAATGGCAGAACAGCCGCCCAAACCCATTAATAACATTTGCATGGGTCGCACACCAAAATTCTGGCCGCCG
>DATCXS010000356.1:0-30150 GCA_036565645.1 Mucilaginibacter sp. | reverse complement strand
CGCACAGCCTGCCGGTTACTGCAGCCAACGCTGTTACCTTTTTGTTTGCCGGTATAATTTTAAGCTACAAGCTCAGGTACAAATAATCAAAGCTGCATAGCAAATGCCACACCCGGCATACCATCCTGGTAAGTGGGTATTAGCGTTGCTGTTTTACCCGATTTACCCTTATGCGTTAAAAAATCACGCATGTAGGGATAAATATAATAGGCCGCTTTTGTTGACAATATACCAAAACCTGCACCGGCAACGGTATCGCTAAACCAATGATCGCGATTGCCAATTCTGAACACACCGGTAAGCCCGGCAACCGTATAGCCGGCTACACCATACCAAACTGATTTACCGGCAAACTCCTGCGCTAAAAATTCGGCCCCCATAAAAGCGGTGGCAGTGTGGCCCGAGGGGAATGACAAATAATCCTCGCCATTGGGGCGCAAACGATGCGCAACGTGTTTAGTTATACTTAAAGAGCCGGCAAGTATGCTCGCCGATAATCCCAGCGCGACCGTTCTGTCCAGGAAATGATTCTTTCCTGAAACACCTGCCAGATTCAACACATATACAGCCGCAATGGGCGAAAACTGAAAATAGCTTTCAGCAACTGAATGAAAGGTTGGATAATGCGTTTTTACCTCGCTTCGTACATAATAATCCAAGCGCCTTATTGGATGCACCGGAAATGATAAAGCGCCATAAGTAATTAAAACCAACGGCGGTACAAATGCCAGCGCTTTGCTGTGTAATTTGCGTACCGTATCCGGGGCCGTTAAAATATCCTTTTTTATGGTATCACCAATGCTTTTTTTGGTGGTGTCGGTTGCCTGCTGTGCAAAAACTGTATGTGATGTTAAGAACAAAAACGCAATTAATATATACTTCATAGGTGATTAATTAAGATGCTAAGCTATTCTTATAATCTGTATTAATATTGAAGTAATATTAGGCTTATGTAAATAGTTTTAAAAAGTTAAACTGTAACGCGGGTAATCTCTACGCTCTCGGGGGTAGCCAGCATCAACGGAACTTTTTCTATGGTCACAAAGCTCAGATCCAGACCAAAGCCGCGCTCTTCAGACAAACTGATCTTTTTTAGGTATCCGTAAAATGCCATGATAGCCTTTTCGTAAAAGGTCAGATTGTGCGAACGCGAAAGCACCTTTTCAATCACCACGAAACGGAAATCGCCGACAATTTTATGTTTATTGAGCGATTTATAGCTGCTGGTGATGTCTACCTCGCCGTTTTTAACCAGGTCTTCAACTACGCGTCTGAACAACAGGTTAATTTGCTGCTCGATACGGAACCCCAGTTTAAAGTCGATACGGATGAGTTTATTAGGCACCAGGAAATCAACCTCGTATTCTTTTTTGTAAGGCTCGTCAACCACGTCAACGTGTACCAGCCAGTAAACGTCGGCACGTTTAGGCTGCTTTTGCAGTATAGAATAAATGATCTTCGATTCAACCTCAGAGTTAAAGTTAGCGCTGGTGAGGTAAACCAGTTGCGAGGCGTATTTGGGTACGGTTTCGTCCTCGCTTAATTCTTTCAGGATATTGTAGTAATCATCAATCTCAACAAACTTAACATAACGGTTTCTGATTTTACGGGCCGTGTGCCAGGTCCACATTACCGAGAACAAGATGGCGCCGATTGACAAAGTAAACCAACCGCCGTCAACAAATTTGTTAAGGTTACCATATAAGAAAGTTCCCTCGATCAGGATATAAATTAACAAAAACGCATTGACCATGTAGTTTGGTACCTTTTTTCGACGAAGGAAGCGCGACACCAATATCGTGGTCATTAGCATTGCTACGGTAATACTTAAACCGTAAGCGGCCTCCATTTTATCTGAATGCCTGAACAACAATACTACACCAATACATCCTGCGCATAGTAACCAGTTAACGCTTGATACGTACAGCTGACCTTTTTGCTCACTTGGATAATGAATTTTAACCTTAGGCCATAAATTCAAACGCACCGCTTCAGCTATCAAAGTAAATGAACCTGATATTAAGGCCTGACTGGCTATAACTGCGGCTATGGTAGCTATACCGATACCAAATATCAGGAACCAGTCGGGCATAATTTTATAGAAAGGGTTAGCCAGGTTAAGGTCAATTATGCTGCCCTTGCGTTGTAATAACCAAACAGCCTGACCTAAATAATTTAATATTAAACAGCTCTTAACATACACCCAGCTTATCTGGATGTTTTTCCGTCCACAGTGGCCCAGGTCAGAATATAAGGCTTCTGCCCCGGTTGTACACAGAAATACCGCACCCAGTATAATAAATGCCTGATAATGGGTACTGGTTAACAACTCGAATGCGTAGTAAGGGTTTAACGCGCGGATAACGGTTGGGTTTTGTGCAATGTAGCTAACGCCTAACACGCCCATCATGGTAAACCAGATAAACATTATAGGGCCAAAAGCTTTCCCTACTATTGAGGTGCCAAATTGCTGAATAACAAACAATGCACCTATAATTGCAATTACCACAGGTACTGTTTGCAAATTCGGAATTTTGGGCACCAATCCCTCAATAGCCGATGATATAGTAATAGGTGGTGTAATAATCCCATCGGCAAGCAAAGCACATCCGCCTACTACGGCAGGGACAATAAGCCATTTTGCCTTACGCCTCACTAATGAGAAAAGTGAGAAAATCCCACCCTCTCCCTTGTTATCGGCGCGCAAGGTAATAACCACATATTTTATAGTTGTTTGCAGCGTCAGCGTCCAGAAGATGCAGGATACTCCGCCTAAAACCAGGATATCTGAAATGGGTTGTTTGCCAACAATGGCTTTAAAAACATATAACGGAGAAGTACCTATATCTCCGTAAATGATTCCTAAACTGATAAGCAGCCCGGCGGCTGTCAGTTTTTGTAGATCTTTATGCTGCGACACTATGTTATTAATAAACGCACAAAAGTATTAAATTATTTGAGTTACAACTTAAAATTTATGCAAACGTATAAGCAAAATAATTGTTAGTGATAGAAAACAGCATTGTTAAAATTTGTTAAATTACATAATAATGCCTTTACAATTGAATTTGATGAAAAGTTTATTTATACTTTTGTAACGTAAAATTAAATGTAAGGCATGAGGAAAATCTTTACTTCTTTTTATTCGTGGATATTAATCGTTGCTATGGCGATGTCCTTGAGCTATGCCTCAGCAACAACAGTTAAGCCACACTTAAGCGATACCATTAATTACAATTTGCTTAAAAAGAAACCCAAAAGAAGCCTGCTGCCTAATATTGCCTTACCGCCTATAAAACCTGGCATTATATCAACTGCCCGTCCGGTTTTTTTGAGTGATAAATTATTAAGTAACGTAGAGGTATATCCAAACCCTATAACTGACCAGATCAATCTTAAATATGTAATATCGCGCAACTCAAGTGTCACCATCAAAATGGTAGATGTGTTGGGTAATGATGTGCTCACCCTGTTTTCGCAGCGCGTTGAGCCTGGCGAACAGGTACTTAACCGGGCAATCAGCAGTAAAATCAATCGCGGCTTCTACTTCATTCGCGTGGTTGCCGGCACCGAGTCGGTTATTAAGCGTATATCGCTGCTTTGATAATGAGTGAATGAGTGAATGAGTGAATGCGCACCCTGTATTTATTACGATCATTCCTTAACTTAGCCCGGTTGAATTAGTGATCCATCATTCACTCATTCAAAATTCACTCATTCACTCAATCACTCATTAAAAAACCACTCAATCACTCATTAAACACCATGAAGATCATTGCCATTGGCCGCAATTACGCCGAGCATGCCCGCGAACTTAATAATCCTGTACCTACGGCACCCGTCATCTTTTTAAAACCCGACACCGCTTTATTAAAGGACAACAAGCCTTTTTATCATCCTGATTTTTCTGAGGATGTGCATCATGAGTTGGAGATCGTATTAAAGATCAATAAGGAAGGCAAGCACATCAGCGAAAAATTTGCAGCCAATTATTACGAGGAAATTGCGCTGGGGGTAGACTTTACCGCGCGCGATATCCAAGCGCGACATAAGGAGAAGGGCCTGCCCTGGGAATTGGCCAAAGCTTTCGACAATTCGGCACCGGTAAGCAATTTTGTACCTAAAGCCAAATTTGCTGATCTCTATAATCTGAATTTTCACCTGGATGTTAACGGCCAGCGCAAGCAAACCGGCAATACCGGCCATTTGTTATTTTCTTTCGAATACATTATTGCATTTGTATCGCGCTATATCACCCTAAAAAAAGGTGATCTGCTGTTTACCGGCACACCGGCTGGCGTAGGCAAAGTAAATGTTGGCGATCATCTGGAAGGTTATCTGGAAGACGAAAAGTTGATAGACTTTTATATTAAATGATCCCTGCAGGGCGTTAATATTTAAACTAACTCATTTTTCTTAAAACTCCGGCCTTATCGGGCTGTATATTATCTTGATGAATAAATATTGCTATCTCCTACTACTTTTACTTAGCTTTCACAGTGTCTACGCACAAAAACCCATACAAAGCCGCGATTATCCGCAGGGATATTTTCGCTATCCGCTTGATCTGCCTCCGGCTGTGGCAGGCGGCTTTGCCGAGCTAAGACCCAACCACTTCCACGCAGGTCTTGATTTCAAGACCAATCAGCGCACCGGTTACCCGGTACATGCTGCTGCCGACGGTTATGTGTCGCGGGTAAGGGTTCAGTTTGGGGGCGGCGGTAATATCGTTTATCTTAATCACCCTAACGGTTATACCACCGTTTACATGCATAACCAGAGTTTCGCACCGGCCATAGCCAAAGCGGTGCGAGATTATCAATATGAGCATCAGCTGTTTGCGGTTGATTTTAACCTGCTACCCGGCCAGATCAATGTTTGCAAAGGCGACGTGATCGCTATATCGGGCAAGTCGGGCGCAGTTGCGGGGCCACACTCACATTTCGAAATTCGCGACACCCAAAGCGAAGAGACCATCAATCCGCAGTTATTTGGCATTACCATTCCAGATCGTGTTGCTCCTTTTATCAGCGCAATAGGCATTTATGAAATTGGCGACCGCCCCTTTAGCGAATATACCCCTCACCACTTTTTGTCAGTCACCGGTGCCAGGGGTAACTACCGTTTGCTACGGCCACAGGTTGTAGAGGTTAGCGGCAATACCGGCTTTGGTATTTCAACTAACGACATGAACAGCGCTTCAACTAATCGTAACGGGGTATATTCCATACAATTAAATGTTGATGGTAAAACTGTTTACACTTTTGCTGCCGAACGTTTTGCATTCGACCAAACTCATGCTATCAATGGCTACATCGACTATCCATCGTTTATAAGACAGCGCCGCTTTATGCAAAAATGCTTTGTGCCGCCGGGTAGTCATTTATCATTATATCCGCAGTCTATCAATCGCGGTATCGTAAATTTTGACGACAACCAGGTGCATGACGTGCAATACATTGTAAAAGATGTGGCAGGCAATACATCTGCCATAAGTTTCAAAGTACACGCTACCCCCGCCCCTCAACCGGCAGCCACCAAACCGCCATCCAATTTATTTTATTATGATAAAGTGAATGTATTTACAACAGCGAGGTTAAAAATCATCATCGACCCCGGAAATTTGTATGACAACGTGGAGTTTACTTATGACAGCTTAAACAGAAAGCCCGGCAAGTATTCCATCACTCACCGCATCCATAATAAAATGACACCGATACACGATCAATATGAGATCTGGATTAAACCCGACATAAGCCTGGGCGACCTGGCAGGCAAAGCCGTAATTACCGGCAGCGGCGGTTTGTGCGACAGCTGTATTTACGAAGATGGTTTTGTTAAAGGCAAGGCCCATTCATTCGGCGATTTTTATATCACGGTAGATACTATCTCTCCGTACGTTAAACCAATTAATATTCATAACGGTGCAAACATGGCCAAAGCGCGTGGGATATTTTTGCGCATTGGCGATAATTTGACTGGCGTAAAAACCTATAATGGCAAAATTGACGGCAAGTGGGTTTTGATGCAATGGGATTATAAAACCAAGATACTAAGTTATACCTTTGATGATAGCTTATCGCATGGCAAACATAGTTTTGAACTGGTTGTCGGCGATGCGAAAAACAATTTCAGACAATACACAGCAAATTTTACAAGATAATGGCAACACCCAAAGCAGGCAGCAAAGCCCCGGATTTTACTGCTAAAGACCAAAACGGCGAAACAGTTTCTTTGTTAGATTTCAGAGGCAAAACCGTTATTCTTTACTTTTATCCGAAGGATGATACACCAGGCTGTACTGCCGAAGCCTGCGATTTCAGAGACAACTACCAGTCACTGATTGGCAAAGGTTTTCAGGTAGTCGGCGTAAGTACTGACGACGAAAAATCGCACAAAAAATTTGTGACCAAACACAGCCTGCCATTCCCCCTTATAGCCGACACCGACCACAGTATTGTGGAAGCCTACGGCGTTTGGGGCGAGAAAAACATGTATGGCAAAAAATATATGGGTACCCTGCGCACCACTTTTATTATTGATGCCGATGGTGTGATCTTACATGTTATTGATAAGGTGGATACAAAGGCTTCGTCGCAACAGGTGTTGGATTTGACCAGCCCCCGGTAGAGCCCCACCCAACCCTCCCCGGAAGGGAGGCTTTCAAAGTTTCAAATTAAGATATTCAAAAGTCTCCCCTACCGGGGGAGATCTGATAGCTATCGGATTAGAGGGGCCAATTTTTTTCTTATTTTAGCCTCAATAGCTATTTAAAACAAAAACTTTAAATAACTATTTATATTTAAAGATTAATTTAGACACATGCCAACACAGGTTGAAGATGCAGAAATATTAAGCAAGTTCCAGGACGAGCGTACCCGGAACGAAGCATTTAACCTGCTTCTGAATAAATATCAGCAGAAAATTTATTGGCACATCCGTCGTATGGTGATTGACCATGATGATGCCGATGATCTGGTACAGGATGTATTTATCAAGGTTTGGAAAAATCTGTCAGGTTTCCGTAACGACTCGCAATTATACACCTGGATGTACCGCATAGCCAGCAACGAGTGTATTACGTTCCTGAACAAAAAGAAACAAAGAAACAACATTTCTATAGAGGATGAGGCTTATAACCTTGCAGATACCCTGGCCGACTCCCCTTATTTTAATGGTGATGCAGCGCAGAAAAAATTGCAGCAGGCTATACTCACCCTACCCGAAAAACAGCGCCTTGTATTTAACATGAAGTATTATGACGACATGAAATATGAAGAAATGTCGCAAGTTTTGGGTACCAGTGTGGGTGCATTAAAGGCATCGTTCCATTTAGCGGTGAAAAAGATAGAGGCAATTTTATCAGAGGAAGATTAATTTAAAAAAGTGATTAAACCTTTTCATCTAAATTTCATCTATTAATACATCATGGCAAGGGATATAGAAAATAAAGAGTGGCTAAATGACTATGAGAAGCTTAAACAGGTTAGCAAAACTAACCCATTTAAAGTACCCGACGGCTATTTTAATGAGCTTACGGAACGCATAACAGCAGCAATTAAGCTGGACGAGATGAAAAGCAATATTTCGACCAAAGTTTTTTCTGTGCCCGAAAATTATTTTGAAAACCTGACTGCCAATATCCAAAGTCGCATCGTCGTTGAAGGCATTTTAGATATTGAAAACACCGGTCTTGCCGTCCCTGAAAACTATTTTGACGAGTTAAACAGCAACATTAAAAGCCGTGTGGTAATTGAGGGTGCATTAGCGGGTTCAAAAGGTGATTTAAAGGTACCCGAAGGTTATTTTGAGGAGCTAAACAGTAACATAAAAAGCCGTATTGCGGTCGAAGATTTACTAAATGCAGATACCGGCCTTACCGTCCCTGAAAATTATTTTAATGAGCTGAGCAGCAACATCCGGGCCCGCATTGCGGTGGATGAACTGATGAAAGCCGATGCCGGTCTTAACGTTCCTGAAGGTTATTTCGAGAGCTTAAGCAGCAGCATCCAAAGCCGCATTGCGGTGGAGGAGGTTATGGCAGGTACAGTAAATACCCTGACCGTACCCGAAGGCTACTTTAACCGCCTTAATAAAGATATCTTAAATAAAACGGTAAATAAAGAGATTGTAAAACGCAAAAGCGCAGTGATCCGCATGCTTTCATCAAATGCGTTTAAGTATGTTACCGCAGCTTGTTTTTTGGCTATAGTAGGTACCGGCGCGTTTATGCAACTGGAGTCGCCCGAGGCTGTTCATGACCGCTCCTTTTTACATAAAGAATTGGCTAACATCCCGGTAAGCGATATCCAGAATTACCTTGAGCAAAACCTTGACGGTACCGACACACAACATACTATGGCTACAGAAAATTTGCCGGTAAACGCAGATGAGCTGAAAGCTGCCTTACAAGATTATACCGACCAATAGATAAGATATGCCATTGAGTAAGTTGTGTAAACGTATTTTTATTGTCTTATTGCTATCAGTGGTCAGCTATTCAGGTTATTCGCAAAACTTGCGCATGAAAGTGCGCCCGCAACGTCAACAATTTAAAGCTGCAAGACCAACAAACGCCGGTATGCGCCGCATACAGGTAGTTAAAGAAGCCTTTATAAGCCGGCAATTAGACTTAACCAAGGCGCAGGCCGATAAATTCTGGCCGTTATATCGCCAATATCAAAATGATCTGATTGAGGTGAGGCGACTAAAACGTTTGAATAACTCTGATGCTCAGGCAAATGGCGTCGAACAGGTAAAAAAAGATTTGGAATACGATACCCAACTCGTAAATATCCGCAAGCATTATAATGAGGAGTTTTTAAAAGTGTTGCCTCCCGAAAAGGTGAGCCAGCTCATTAAGGCCGAACGCGCGTTTAACGATGAACTGGTGCGTAAGCTCCATGAGGAAAATAAAAAATCCAAGTAATTCCTCAACACCTGCCAGGTATCCCTTTTATTCCATTGCCGCCCTGTTTTATGGGCGAAAAATAGCATCCAACATACAGCTTTAGCAAAATAGGGTCGCAAAACCAAGTGATCCAAAAAATGACTTAAAAGTCATAAAACGTGATCCAAAGTGATCCACTTTTCACGTTTTTTATTTTCATATAGCTGATTATCAATAAATTAAATTTTTCAGATGATCCATGTGATACACATACACCCGTGGATCACTGCCTGCGTTCGCAGTTCTCTTTGCTGGTCTAAGTTTAGCGATAGCGTAACTTAGACTATCGCTAAACTTAGACTATCGGTAGCTATCAGATTATAGAGAGACCGGACATTTTTTGTATTTTTGAACGATATGTTGACCCTTCGCCAGTTATTTTTAGCTAACAACGCACAAACTACCAATTTCCCGCTATTACTTGAGTTTGAGCGTGCTGAAGGAGTACATTTATACGACCCGACCGGTAAAAGTTATATCGACCTGATATCAGGTATTGGTGTAAGTAACCTGGGCCACAGTAATACTAAGGTTATCGACGCTATTAAAACCCAGGTAGACAAATATATGCACCTGATGGTTTATGGCGAATATGTGCAAACACCGCAGGTCCGCTTTGCCGAAAAATTAGTTTCTATCCTGCCGGATAATCTGCAATCGGTATACTTCGTAAACTCGGGGGCCGAAGCGGTTGAGGGCGCATTGAAACTTGCTAAGCGCTATACCGGCCGCGGGCAGATCATTGCCTGCAAAAACTCATATCATGGCAGTACCCATGGCGCACTGAGCGTTATGGGTAATGAGGAGTTTAAACAGGCTTATCGCCCGCTGTTACCCGGTATTGGCTTCATCAACTTTAATAACGCCGATGATCTGTCACTGATTACTGAACAAACCGCCTGCGTGATCATCGAAACTATACAAGGCGAGGCCGGCATACGCGTACCTGACCAGGCATACCTGCAAGCCCTGCGCAAACGCTGCGATGAAACCGGCACTTTATTGATATTGGACGAGATCCAGACCGCTTTGGGCCGCACAGGTAAACTGTTCGCCTTTGAGCATTACGGCACTGTGCCTGATATCCTGTTATTAGCAAAAGCATTAGGTGGCGGTATGCCCATCGGCGCCTTCGTATCATCCAACCAGGTGATGGGGGCTTTGAAAGAAAATCCAATTTTGGGGCACATCACAACCTTTGGGGGGCATCCGGTTTGTTGTGCGGCGGGGTTGGCAGGACTTGAAGTATTGATAGATGAAAAGCTGGCTGATACTGTAGCCGAAAAGGAAGCCTTGATGCGCAGCCTGCTTATCCATCCTGCCATAAAAGAGCTTAGGGGAAAAGGCCTCATGATGGCCATTGAGCTGGAAAGCTTCGACATTAACAAAAAAATTATAGATCGCTGCATTGCCAACGGTGTCATTACCGACTGGTTTTTGCATTGCGACAATTCCATGCGCATTGCCCCTCCTCTTATCATCACTTCCGATGAGATCAAAAAAGCTTGTGCTGTAATTATTGAAGCCATCAGCTTTTATTGTTAAGCTGCCATTAAATTTCCATTGCAACATTAGTTCGCCGCTCCGGACAAATTTTGGTATGGTTTATGCAAAATGTAAGGTATACCATTACAAAGTGTATTTAGATTAAAAAAATGCGGTTTTTGACGACAAAACTGCACTTTTTTGTAGTCACTTTGTGCTATGTCGCCTCAATACAGACTGACCCATGACCAAAACAGCCATACTACCAAAAAATATGAAAATAGCTTATATATCAACCTATCCACCCCGCGAATGCGGTATTGCTACCTTTAACCAAAACCTGATGCGGGCCATAGGCTCAAATTTCCCCGAACGCAATGGTTTATTAAAAGGCGATTATGTAGTTGCAGTTAATGATTCGGAAGAAGTTAGTCAATATGAATATCCTGAAGAAGTAAAATACATTGTTCGTCAAAATCACCAAAAAGACTATATCCGCGCAGCGAATTATATTAATACCAGTACTGCTGATGCGGTGATATTGGAACATGAGTTTGGCATATACGGGGGCGAAAGCGGCATTTATATCCTGCCTTTGATCAACCGGCTTGAAAAGCCGCTGATCTCTATTTTACATACTGTATTAAAAGATCCAAGCTACGTACAACGGGTTATTATCCGCGAAATAGCCGAACAGTCGGCAAAAATCATCGTGATGAGCAATCGCGCACTTGATTTCCTGACTAATATTTACGATATCCCTGCCGACAAAATACAGATCATTGAGCATGGTGTGCCCGACCTGGAAGCACCTGAAGATAATCCGGTTAAAAGTTTAACGCCATTTAAAAACCACCGCGTGCTGTTAACCTTTGGTTTGATAAGCCGCAACAAAGGTCTGGAAACGGTGGTGCGGGCGCTGCCACGCGTCGTCAAAAATCATCCGGATGTTATGTATGTGGTATTGGGTAATACCCATCCCGGTGTTATCAAAAACTCGGGCGAGGAATACCGTGATCACTTGAAAACCCTGGCCAATCAATTAGGGGTATCGCAAAATCTGGCCTTTGTTAATAAGTTTGTAGTCGAAGAAGAGTTGATTCAATACCTGACTGCCTGCGAGATTTATCTTACACCATATCTGAACGAAGCGCAAATTACCAGCGGTACGTTATCATACGCTGTAGGCGCCGGTGCCGCGGTGGTTTCAACTCCGTATTGGCACGCTCAGGAATTGCTTGACCATAACCGCGGCCGTTTGTTTGATTTTAAAAACTCAGATGCCCTGGCTGATATTATAATTGAACTTTTAGATCAGCATAGAGTAATCAATGAGTTACGTCAAAACGCCTATGAGTATGGCCTGCATCTGCGTTGGCCGGTTGTTGGCGCCGAATATATCAAAGTTGCTCAGGAAGCCTGTTATGTGCACGACTACCGGGACAAGATCTTAAAAAACAGCATTGTCGACCCGGAAATTATGCCAAAGTTTAGCCTGGCACATGTGCTGCGCCTAACCGACGACACCGGCATTGTACAACATGCCAAATATGGCATCCCTAACCTTAAAGAAGGTTATTGCCTGGACGATAATGCCCGCGCATTGATTATGGCCCTGATGGCGCACAAACGCAGCGGCAGCCGCGAAGCTTTCGAATTGCTGCCAATATACCTGAGCTACATCCACTACATGCAAACCGACGACGGTAACTTCCGCAACTTTATGAGCTTTAGCCGGTTGTACCTGGACGACGTAGGGTCAGAAGATTCATTCGGGCGCACCATCTGGAGCCTGGGTTACCTGATTGCTTATGCGACAAGCAACTCGTATAAAGAGTTTGCTACCGAGGTGTTCCAGCGTTCGTTCCCGCATTTCAAATCATTGAAACATTTACGAGGCATGGCTAATACCATTATCGGTATAAGCTTGTACCTGCATATGCACCCAACCGACGAGGGGATGATTAATGAGATGATCAGGCTGACTGACCCCTTGATTAAAGCTTACGACGAAACCCACACGGACGACTGGCATTGGTTTGAGGAGACAATGACCTATGATAATGCCATTTTGCCATTGGCATTATTGCATTCTTCGCAAATAACCGGCAACGAGCGGGTTAAAGAAGTAGCTATGAAAACTATGGACTTTCTGGATAACCTGACACTATCTAACGGGTACTTAACACCGGTAGGCAATGAAGGGTGGTACACTCATGGCGGTAATTTCCCGCTGTATGATCAACAAGCCATCGAGACTATGGCTATGGTGTTGATGCACTTCCAGGCTTACCAGATATTCCGCAAACCCCAGCATATCGAGAAAATGTTTTTGTGCTACAAATGGTTCCTGGGCGAAAACAGCCTGCGTGCGCCACTGTATGACCACGAGACCAAAGGTTGCTGCGACGGCTTATTGCCAACTGGCATAAACCGCAACCAGGGTGCCGAAAGTACACTGGCTTACCTGATATCGCACCTGACAGTGTTAGAAGCTTTTGAACTGGAGTATGAGTATAATCGTTTTCCGCAAAAACTGGTAACTGCCAAATAATGAGGGCTGCTGTTTTATCGCCCGTTGCCTGGCGCACGCCTCCCAGGCACTATGGCCCTTGGGAACAAGTTGCCTCTAACATTGCCGAAGGGCTGATTAAACTGGGTGTCGACGTAACACTCTTCGCTACCGGCGACTCAGTCACCGCGGGCAAATTAGAATCCATTTGCCCGCAAGGTTACGAAGAAGACCGCTCGTACGATGCCAAAGTATTGGAGTGTCTGCATATCAGCAATTTAATGGAGAAAGCCGATGAGTTTGATATCATCCATAACAACTTCGATTTTTTGCCGCTTACTTACTCCCGATTGGTTAACACACCGACGATCACTACCATACATGGTTTTTCGTCGCCGCAGATCATCCCCGTTTATAAAAAGTATAACGATACCAGTAATTATGTGTCGATAAGCAACAGCGACCGCAACCCGGAACTGAACTATTTGGCCACAGTTTATAATGGCCTAAATACCGCCGACTTTGAATTTAACGAGTATCCACAAGATTATCTGTTATACTTCGGCCGCATTCATCCCGACAAAGGTACTGCCGAGGCTATTGAGATTGCCCGTAAAAGCAAACGCAAGCTTTTAATTGCCGGCATTGTGCAGGATGAAAATTATTTTAAAGAAAAGATTGAGCCACAATTGAATGATGACATAGCCTATATTGGCAGTGCGGGACCAGAGAAACGTAATGCGCTTTTGGGTAATGCCATAGGGCTGCTGCACCCTATCAGCTTTGCCGAGCCTTTTGGTTTAAGTGTAGCAGAGTCGATGTTATGCGGTACACCTGTTATTGCTTTTAACAAAGGCTCCATGCCTGAACTAATCAAAGACAATGAGACAGGCTTCCTGGTAAACCATGTTGACGAAGCTGTTGGGGTTATAGAAGAGCTTAAAAACCTCGACCGTAAAATCTGCCGTACCTGGGCACAATCGCAGTTCTCATGCGAGAAAATGGCTAATGACTATCTTAAGTTGTATCAGCAGATATTAGAGCGATAATGGTATAAGGAAACTTACGGAGTGATTGAACGCTGTTCCACCCCTATACCAAGGTGTTCCGCCTGCATCTGGAACAGACACCTCACAGCAAACAAAAAGTCAATTAATTTCACATGAACAGACTTGCGTAGTTTCAAACTTCATAAGTCTGCTAAGCGGTTAGTTCAATATCGTGATCAAGGGTTTCCTCTTTTTTATCAATCGGCTGATTATCGTAATTGATCAATGGCCTTAGCTTGGCTTCCTGTAGTTGCTCGTTATCATCGGCGTCGGTATGTTGATAGCTCGGAGCGGATATATGATCGGCATATTTATAACCTAAACGCTTGTTTTCTTCCTCAATAAAACTAAATAATTCGCCCAGGCAAGTATACACCGCTTGCAGGTATTTATAATTAGTTGAAGTAAGGCATTTGCTGGTATCGTCCGGGCCTTTACCCGGTTCGCAAAAGTTAAGTTTCTTTATTACACCATTAATTAGTTCAGCCTCAAACTTACCCTCATTATGCCAGGTAAGGTGGTTTTTTATTTCTCTGAAATGATCCATAGGTACGGTAGATTTAGTTTCATATAGTTGCAGTTAATGCACACATTATTAATTAAATACTGTCAACAATTACATTACAATGGATATGCCAGATTATACATAAAATACAAAAGGCCCTTGCATTTAAAATCAAGGGCCTTTTAATAAATTAAAGCTAAATATAGCGTCTATTATTTAATACATAATGCACAGCTTTATTTTACTTTAGCCGGGCTTTTTTTATCTTCTTTCTTTGTTTCCTTCGCGTCTTCTTTAAACTTAGCCATCAGTTCATCAATATCTACCTCGGCAAATGAAGTTGAATAATCAGACAAACCGTAAGGAATGATGAGCTTATTGTTGTTAATGATCGATCCGCAAGAGTAAATTACATTTGGCACATAGCCTTCGCGCTCATCGCTATTTGGTATCAGGATAGGTTCTTTCAGCCTGCCGATCTCTACTTCCGGATCATCCAGTTTCAGCAAGCTGGCACCCAATACATAACGGCGCATGGGGCCTACGCCGTGAGTAATTACAATCCAGCCATATTTGGTCTCTATTGGCGAGCCGCAGTTACCTATCTGTACAAACTCCCAGCTAAATTTAGGTTTTTGCAATAATATCGGCTTTTCCCAGATGTTGATCTTGTCAGAATACATGATGTAGTTGTTGCAACCGTCAATGCGTGATATCATAACATATTTGCCATTAATCTTTCGTGGAAAAAGGGCCAGGTTTTTGTTCTGCGCACCGGCACCATACAGCGGCATGATCTTGAAGTTATAAAAATCAGTTGTTTGCAATAGTTTTGGCATAACCAGCGCGCCATCATAAGCGGTATAAGTAGCATAGTAAACGCAGCTGTCATCATCATTCCTGAATTCTACAAAACGTGCATCCTCTATCCCTTTACGTTCATATTCTGATATCGGGAAAATTACACGGTCGGATATATCGGTATCCAGCGAGAAAACAATTTCGTAATATGAATCGGCCAGCCAGAGCACTTTATCATACTCCAGCTTTTTGATATCGCTTTCCTGCATTTTCTGCGAATCAATGATGATGCGCCGCAAGTTTGAGTATTCAAAATGATGATCGAGCTTGGTCTCCAGTTCATGCAATACATCAATATTGATCTGAGTGATAGCAGCTTTGTCAAAAAACAGCTTTTTATTGTAAACCGCATTGCGCACAATCTCGGCTTCGTCAATATAATTACCGGCAGGCAAAACCGTAATATTATTGTTTTTGTCGATCAAAGCGCGGCGGAAAGTGATTGACGAAATGTGCCCCTCGCCTACTGCCCTGAAACTCATGATCACACGGCGTTCACCTTCTGATAGTTCATTTTGATCCGGATCTTGCACAATAGAAGGATTGAAAAAAGCTGCCGACTCGATAGAGTATTCGTGCGTGAAGTAGGAACCGATCAATAACTTGCGATAAACCGTGAGCGTATCATAATCTATATTCAACTCAGAAAAGAAAGGTTTCAGTTTAGCGCAGTGACGGTTCAGTACCCGGGTAATGTTACGATGCCGCTTTGAATACTCCTGTAGCAATGGCGAAATAATGCTAAACGCCTCCTCCTCACTTATGTTGATAACGCGCTCAAGTACTTCTTTAGCGCGGTCATTACCATTAAAAAAGAATCTGGCAATAACACGTTTCGAATCTGGATTAACTCTGATAGGTTTACGTTCAACAGATAGCTTCATAAATAATTAGTGAGTTTATATTTTAACACATACATGCGCAAATTGATTTGGTTTATTTGATTTTTTGGCGAAGTATAATTGATTGGTTGATGGAGTTGATTAGGTGAGTGGTTTTGAAAGACACCTTAAAATAAAATACTATAAACTTATGTGTTAACAATCAATCGCTTAGGTCACTCAATCAATTACACCATACTGTTTCTTTTGATGAGATATGATTTGAGAATATTGTAATAACCATTGCTGATGGCAGCATCAACCATGTCGATATGGTATTGGGCGCATTTTAGCTCTAACTGGCGTTTATAATTTTGCAAAGCCGATTGATAGGCTTCGCGGATTTTACCGGGATGCACCTTAACCTCGTCGCCGCTCTCGATATCGATAAAATGATGCGGCCGATTATCAAAGTTAAAATCGTGCTCTTTTTGCTTATCGGTAACGTTGAATATCACTACCTCGTGCTTATTGTATTTTAGATGTTGGATGGCTGCAAATAGTGCGTTCATCTTTTCTGGGTCCAGGTCATTTTCCAGCATGTCGCTAAAGATGATCACCAGCGAGCGTTTGCGAATTTGCTCGGCTACCTGGTGCAGCACTTGGGTAATATTAGTAGCGGTATTTTTTTTTGGATTGCTATACAGTTTCTCCAGCTCGGCATATAAGTAAAACAAATGCGCCGAAGTTGATTTTACCGGGCTTATCCAATCCATTTTATCCGAGAAAACGCCCAGCGCAAAGGCATCGCGCTGTTTCTTGAACAGGTACATAAGCGATGCGATAGCATAAATGGAAAACTGCAGCTTATCTATTCCTTTTTCAGGAAAATTCATCGATGATGAGGTATCCAGCAATAAATAACAGCGCAGGTTGGTCTCCTCTTCAAACTGCTTTACAAACAGTTTATCGGTACGGGCCATCAGTTTCCAGTCTATATTTTTTACCGACTCGCCATTGTTATATAACCTGTGCTCGGCAAACTCAACCGAAAAGCCATGGAAAGGACTTTGGTGCAGGCCGGTTATAAAACCTTCAACCACCTGGCGGGCCAGGAGTTCCAGGTTGGCTAACTGCTGTATTTGCTGATCGTCATTTAACTGCGCCATGATTAGATTAAAGTAGTCAATACCTATTAAAAGTGCATAAAAAAAGCGTCACAACTAATGTAACGCTTTTTCATGCTTAAATATATGGATTAAGCTAATTGCTTATCTAATTTACCGGCTAACACAGATTTTGGAACGGCACCAATTTGTTTGTCAACGATCTCGCCGTTTTTGAAGTATAATAAAGCAGGGATGTTGCGGATACCATATTTTACAGAGATGCCGGGATTGTTATCAACGTTAACTTTACCTACAACTGCACTATCTGCATACTCTTTCGATATTTCTTCAACTACCGGACCAACCATACGACAAGGGCCACACCATTCTGCCCAAAAGTCAACCAATACCGGTTTATCTGATTTTAGCACAAGCTCCTCAAAGTTTGCGTCTGTAATTTCTAAAGCCATGATCTTTTTAAATTTTTGTTCAACAAATATGAGTATTCAAATTACTTGCCACAAGTGTATACCTGACAATCTGACAAGGAAATTACTAACAATGGGGGATTTATACACTTTGATGATGAAGTTACAGCACAAAGAAAAAATCAAATAATGTCATTCCGAGCGATAGCGAGAAATATATACATTGATATTTACTATTCGCTTAACGTGTGTATAGATTTCTCCCGTTGGTCGAAATGACAATTAGTATGAAAAATCAATTCAACACCGGCGCAGTATTCGTCAAATTAAAAATATCCAGCATCAAATCATCGCTTGGATTTACTTTGTAGGCTTTTGACGGCATTTCCACATACATCCCATCGGCAGTTATTTTGAAACGGAGCGTACAATTGCGCATCGGGTATTTTTGATTGTTAATTTCGACGATTTCCTGGATACCGGTCAATAGCTGATCGTTCAAAGCATTCAGATCCAGATTCACGGTGATTGACTTGGTCAGCTTATCGCGCATTTCTGTCAGCAGGCTCATGGTGCTGATGCGCAGATCCCAGTTGTCTTTTTGACGAAATTTCTCCTCGATATTGCCTTTAATATGCAGGAAATAGCCGTTAACCATCAGCGCTTTAAACTTGATATAATCCTCGCCAAACAATGCAAACTCGTACGACTCATTATAATCTTCTAATACAAAAGTACCAAACGGCTTGCCGGTCTTGGTCATTTTATGCTGTGCATTGCCCACTAAGCCGCCTATAGCAATTTCGCCGCGTTTGCGTAGTTGGGCAAAGGCTGCCATAACCTCTTCACCACCCTCGCCCGAGCGGGCTTTTTGCATGTTTTTTAAGTCAGAGATCTTGGTGTTGCAATAGCGCTCCAGTTCAAGCTTATAATTATCCAAAGGGTGCCCGGTCAAATAAATACCGATAACCTCTTTTTCATATTTCAACTTCTCTATCAATGCCCACTCTTCGCAATCAGGCATAGCGGGTTCAGGTATATAAGATGCTACCGAACCCCCGAACAACGACGATTGTGAGCTATTTTGGGTATTCTGATAATCGTTGGCATATTTGATCAGCCGCTCAACGCCGGTCATCTGGACAGTTTCTGTCTTGGCAAAGAACTGTGAACGGTTCAAGCCAAATTCATCAAAAGCACCGCCATAAACCAAATTTTCGTACGATTTACGGTTGACGCTGCGGGTATTTGATCTTTGCGCAAAATCATAAACCGATTTATACGGACCACGCTCGTTTCGCTCCTCAATAATACTCTCTACCGCCTTATCTCCTACGCCTTTTACTCCGGTTAAACCGAAACGGATCTGCCCTTTTTTGTTCACCGCAAATGACATATCAGACTCATTAATATCCGGACCCAATACCTCAATACCCATACGGCGGCACTCTTCCATAAAAAAAGTGATCTTCTCGATGTTGTTTTGATTATTCAATACCGCCGCCATGTATTCAGACGGATAGTGCGCCTTCAGATAAGCCGTTTGGTATGCCACAAAGGCATAACAGGTGGAGTGCGATTTATTGAATGCATACTGGGCAAATGCTTTCCAGTCGGTCCAGATCTTGGTTAGCTTATCTTTAGGGTGTCCTTTCGCAATGGCGCCGTCCATAAACTGAGATTCCATTTTATTTAATATCTCAATTTGTTTTTTACCCATTGCCTTACGCAAAACGTCGGCATCGCCTTTACTAAAGCCAGCCAATTTTTGCGATAAAAGCATCACCTGTTCCTGGTATACGGTTATACCGTAGGTTTCGCCCAGGTACTCTTCCATGTCGGGCAAGTCAAACTCAACCGGTTCATAGCCATGTTTACGTTTAATAAACGATGGTATATACTCTATCGGCCCCGGGCGGTATAGCGCGTTCATGGCTATCAGGTCCTCAAACTTATCGGGCTTCAGATCGCGCAGGTACATTTGCATACCGTCACTTTCAAACTGAAACGTACCGTTGGTATCGCCCCGTTGATATAGTTCGAACGTTTCCTGATCATCCAGCGGGATATAATCAATATCTATTTCAACGCCATGATTTTGTTTGATCAGCCGCAATGCATCTTTAAGAATGGTCAGGGTTTTTAATCCCAGGAAGTCCATTTTGATTACACCGGCATCTTCGATTACCCGTCCGTCATACTGGGTTACCAGCAGGGCTGAGTCCTTCGCTGTAGCAACCGGGACAATGTCTGTTAAATCGTAAGGCGCAATAATGATCCCTGCAGCGTGCACGCCAGTGTTACGTACCGAGCCTTCCAGCTTTTCGGCCTCGCGCAAAACCACCCCTTTCAAATCGGGCGACTTATAAATGGCATCTAATTCAGGTACTTGTTCAATAGCTTGTCTAAGGTTAATGCCCAATGTTTCCGGCACCAGTTTTTTCAGAGCCGCAACATCTGACAGGGGCATATCCAAAACACGGCCTACGTCCTGTATACTGGTACGGGCAGCCATAGAACCATAAGTGATGATCTGTGCTACCTGGTTCTTGCCGTATTTTTCAACCACATAGTCAATTACGCGTTGGCGACCGGAGTCGTCAAAGTCTGTATCAATATCGGGCATTGACTTACGGTCGGGGTTCAGGAACCTCTCGAACAGCAGGTTGTATTTTATGGGGTCGATATTGGTTATACCAATACAATAAGCTACTACCGAGCCTGCCGCCGAACCACGACCCGGGCCAATGAACACGCCCATGTCACGGCCTGCTTTAATAAAGTCGGCCACGATGAGGAAGTATCCCGCAAAACCCATGGTGCGGATAGTGAACAGCTCAAAGTTGATACGTTCTTCAATATCAGCAGTTAAGTTGCTGTAACGCTCACGGGCACCCTGAAAAGTAAGGTGTTTCAGATACTCCCATTGGTTCAGCGTGTCTGCGTCGGGTGTAAGGTCGCTGTGTATTTTAAATTCTTCGGGGATAACGAAGTTAGGCAGCAGAATGTCCCGCTTTAACTTCAATGTCTCTACCTTGTCTACAATTTCATTAGTATTATCTAAAGATTCAGGCAGATCATGAAACAGCTGCCCCATTTCGGCCTGGGTTTTAAAGTAAAACTGATCGTTGGGGAAACCAAAGCGATAGCCTTTACCACCTTCTTCATCGGTAGCAATTGGCGTACTTTGCATATCGCCGGTGTTTACGCACAGCAAAATGTCGTGTGCGTTCGAGTCCTGCTGATCCACATAGTGCGAATCATTAGAACAGATTATCTTTACATTATATTTCTTGGCGTATTGCAGCAATACATTGTTAATAATCTCCTGCTCGGGTATCTCGTGGCGCTGTAATTCTATATAATAATCTTCGCCAAACAAATCAAGCCACCATTTAAATTCGGCTTCGGCTTCTTCTGGCGTACCTCTTAATATGGTTTGAGGGACTGATGCACCAATACAGCAGGTTGTAGCAATAAGCCCTTTATGATGTTTCAGGATAAGCTCTTTATCAATACGCGGCCATTTGCTGTAAAGACCTTCCATGTATCCATAAGAGCAAAGCTTAACCAGGTTTTTATACCCCTCAGGGTTTTTAGCCAGGAACAATTGATGACGGCGTACATCTTTTTTCTCCTTAGTAAACTGCTTTCTGTGTCTATCCTCAACCACATAAAACTCGCAGCCCACAATAGGTTTAACGTTGTGCTTCCCCGCCTCGGCCACAAACTTAAACACGCCGAACATATTACCATGATCGGTAATAGCCAGGGCTTTCATCCCGTCGGCAGCTGCCTTTTTATATAGTTTAGATATATCGGCAGCACCATCAAGTAATGAAAATTGCGTATGTACGTGTAAGTGCGAAAAATCGGGCATCGTCTATTCCTGTTCTGTTTTGGTATAATACAAATTTATCAAAAAACAACTTGGTATATAGGGTTGTTGAAAACAAAGATCAGCCTCTCCTAAATCCTCCCCGGCAGGGAGGACTTTAAAAAAACGCTACGAAAGTCTCCCCTTTCGGGGAGATTTAGAGGGGGGCCCGGTTTAGCACACAATTTGCAGACAACAAAACACATCACCGTTTAACCTTTGAAAAACTTATAAAATTGGGACGATTTGGACGTATAGCTTTAAAAACTATTCTTTGGATAATTGCAAGTGTCATCTTTCTGGTGCTGCTTGTAATCATTTTAATACAGGTACCTGCCGTGCAAAATTTCGCAAAGGACAAGGCGGTTACTTTTTTACAAAATAAAATTCATACCAAAGTTGAGATAGGCCATATAAGTCTTGGCTTGCCAAAACTGCTGGTACTAACCGATGTTTATTTCGAAGATCAACAGAAAGATACGCTTATAGCCGGCGATAAACTAAAGGTTGATATCAGCATGCTGAAATTATTACATCATAAGGTTGAGATCAACGAAATTAATCTTCAAGGTATAACCGCAAATATTTACCGGGGCAAAGACAGCATTTTTAATTTCGACTACATCATTAAAGCTTTTACCGGCGAGCAAAAGAAAGCGGTTAAGCCCCAGGATACCACCTCGACCATGAAATTTTCGATGGACAAGATCATTCTTGATCGTATCCATATTAAATACAAGGATCTGACAACCGGCAACGACGTCAAATTTATTCTCGGTCACTTTGATACCCGCATTAAAGATTTTGACCTGGATAAGATGAAGTTCACCATCCCTAAGATCAACCTGTCTGGCGTAAACGCGCAGATCATTCAAACGCCTGCGGGTTCCTCTATCGCGCAAGCTGCCCAAATTGATACCACAATAGCCAAACCTTTAGATATGGAACTGGCACTGGGTACAATCGATATATCAAAGGTATATGTAGTTTATCGCAGCAGCGAGATGGATGCTAACATAAACCTGGATAAGTTTTTGGTTGAGATGGATAAGATAGACCTTAAAAACCAAAAGGCAAGCATCAAAAGTATCGAGTTAAGCGACACTAAGGCGGTATTGAAATTGGCCAAACCAAAAACAGTAGCCAAAGCAGTGGTGAAAGCTGTAAAAAAACTGGACACCATAGCAGCTGACCCCCAAAATACCAAAGGTTGGTCGGCTACTTTGGGTAAGGTAACTTTTGCCAATGATGATATTCAGTTCGATAATGATGCGCAAGTGCCGACAGCCAGAGGTTTGGATTTTGGACACATGCATATCCGTAATCTGAATGCCGACGCTGAAGATATCGCTTACAGTCCTGATTCCATTTCAGGCAAAATCAATTCATTTACCTTTAATGACAAAAGCGGGCTGGCGATTAACAGATTTCATACCAAGTTTTTCTACGGACCAAAGAATGCTTATTTAAACGACCTGTTGGTTGAAACACCAAATTCAGTTATTCAAAAACAAGTGCAGGTTAGCTATCCTTCGTTAGCTGCTATTTCTAAAAATATCGGCTCCTTACATATCAATGCCAATGTAGACGGCACAAGGATCAGCTTAAAAGATGTGTTGTTGTTGATGCCGACCATGGCAAGCATGGAGCCATTTAAACATTCGCCAAACTCGGTATTCAGGATTGATGGCAAGGTTGAGGGGCAAGTAAATAATTTGAATATCCCCGAGCTGGAAATACGCGGCTTAAGCAATACACACATCAAGGCGTCGGCCAGATTAAAAGGTCTGCCTGATATGAATAAAGCTTACTTCGACGTCAACCTGACCGACTTCAACACCAGTGCCGCCGACATAGCCAAACTGGCTCCTGCAGGCACTATCCCGTCCAATGTCAGCATTCCAGCCAACATGAACCTTAAGGGTAACTTTAAAGGCAGCATGTACAGCTTTAACACCAGGCTTAACCTGCGCTCTACTTATGGCGCTATGGACCTGGTTGCATCTTTAAAAAATGGTAGCAATAAAAACCGCGCTACTTATGCCGCCAATATCAAAGCCAGTAATCTGAATGTAGGGGCGCTTACCAAACAGCCTAAAATGGTGGGCATGGTGACCCTATCGGCCAATGTAAAAGGTATTAGTTTAGATCTTAAAAAAGCGAGTTTGAAATTCGATGGCATTGTGAACCAGGCATATATCAAAGGATACAATTATAAAAACCTGGTATTGAAGGGCATAGCTACAAATGGCAACTATACCGTGGTATCAACCATGAAGGACCCCAACATTAATTTTAAGTTGGATGCTAAGGCCAATATGAATAAAAAATATCCATCGGTTAAGGCTAACCTGATGCTGGATAGTTTGAATTTGCAAGCGCTGCACTTTAGCACTACGCCAATGCGCGTCCATATGAAACTGGTGGCTGATGTACCGACTGCCGATCCCGATTATTTGAATGCCGATGTTAAAGTAAATGATTTGTTGGTAGTTAACAAAGACCAACGCATCCGCATGGATTCAATCAGCCTGACCTCAAGAGCGACGGCTGACAGCAGTGCACTACGATTAAAAACACCTTTTTTAAATGCCCGGCTGAGCGGCAAATACAAACTCACCCAGGTTGGCGGTGCTATGCAGGACATGATGAACAAATATTTTGACACCAGCCTGGGTGCGGCCAAACCAAAATCCAAACCGGCTTACTCACCACAGCAATTTACGTTTGCTTTGCACATGGTTAAAACACCGTTGGTTAACCAGTTTATGCCGGCACTTAAACAGTTAGACCCGGTCAATATTACCGGTCGCTTTAACAGCAGTGCCGGCGAATTTACCGTAAATGGCTCGATGCCTAAAATTGTTTATGGTACAACCATCGTGAACAATGGCAAGCTAAATATCAATACCAATAACAATGCGCTTAATTATAGCCTGACGGTAGACGAAGTAAAGATGTCATCGTCATTAGATCTGCTTTTCCCAAGCGTTACCGGCAGTGCGCAAAACAATAAATTGAACATCAGCATACAAGTGCGCGACGCCACCCGCAAAGAGCGATATCGCATAGCCGGCGTATTTAGCGCTTTGCCAAACGAATATCAATTTAGCTTTTTGCAAAACGGCGTGATGTTCAATTATATCCCCTGGGCCGTTAATGCCGATAATTCTCTTCAATTTGGCAGTAAAGGCATCCTCGCGCACAATTTCAGCATAACCAACAGCAACCAGGTGCTGAGCGTTAACAGTACATCAAACGAATACAACTCGCCAATAAAAGTTAGCTTCCGCGATTTCCATATCGAGACATTGACCCGTATGGCACAACAAGACTCTTTACAGGTTGGTGGTGTTATTAACGGCGATGCCAATATCAGCGACTTCCAGAAATCAATGAAGTTTACTACCGCGTTAAATATCAACGATTTTAGCTTTAAAGGTGACACGGTTGGTAACATCGCTCTAAATGTAAATAACCAAACTGCCAATGCTTATACGGCTAAAATGAGCATAACCGGCAAGGGCAACCAGGTTGATCTGCAAGGAGTCTATTATACCAGCCCTGAAAGCAAATTCAATCTCGATCTTAATATCGTTAGGCTTAATATGAAGAGCATTGAAGGCTTTAGTTTCGGGGCGATACGGAACGCCAGTGGCACCATTACCGGCGATCTGCGGATAACAGGAACAACGGATGCGCCGACTGTCCGGGGTGACGTTAACTTTAATAAAGTTGGCTTTAATGTAAGTATGCTAAACTCCTACTTTACTATGCCTAAAGAGACCATCACCTTTAATGAGGATGGCATATTATTCAGAGACTTTACCCTGGTTGATTCGACCGGCAATAAAGCTGTTGTTACCGGTACGTTATACACTAAAACCTTCACCGATTTTAAATTTGGCCTCGACATTACGGCTAACAACTTTAGAGTAGTTAACTCTACCGCGGCCGATAATAAGTTATTTTACGGTAAGCTCTATGTCGACACCCGCATACAAATTCGTGGTACGCAAGCTGCGCCCCGCGTAGACGCTACCCTAACTGTCAACGACAAAACAGACATGACCTTTGTGCTGCCTCAAACCGACCCTGGCATTGAGGACAGAAAAGGTGTGGTTGAAGTGATTAATGAAAACGCACCTAAACTGGATTCTATCATGATGGCGCGTAAACTCGACTCGCTTAAACAAAGCAGCTTAAGTGGTATGGATATTAACGCAACTATTAATATAAACAAGGCTGCCAAGTTTGCTGTTGTAATTGATGAACGAAACGGCGATGTTGTGCACTTACAGGGCGAAGGACAGTTGAATGGTGGTATAGACCCCAGCGGTAAGGTTAGCTTAACAGGTACTTATACTGTCGAAGACGGTTCATATAACCTGGCCTACGCTACGGTGAAACGTACCTTTAAGTTCAAAAAAGGCAGCTATATCACCTGGACAGGCGACCCGACTATGGCTGATATAAACCTGACTGCTATTTACGTAGCCAATGTACCTCCAATTGATCTGATAAACCAGCAGGACGATGGCAGCACCAGTTCGACCATGCTTAAGCAGAAACTGCCATTCAATGTATTGCTGAACTTAAAAAATCAATTGCTTAAACCTGCTATCAGCTTTGATATTGTATTACCTGACGATAATTATACTGTATCGCCTGATGTGATCTCGACGGTTAACACCAGGTTGGCGCAAATACGGCAGGACCCTAACGAGATGAACAAACAGGTATTGGGCTTATTAGTTCTTGGGCACTTTATTGGCGATAATCCGCTGCAAAGCCAAGGCGGCGGTACAGGCGTTAATGGTGCCATCCGCAATAGCGTAAGCAGCCTGCTATCAGCTCAGCTGAATAAACTGGCCGGCAACCTGATCGGCGGCGTACAACTGAACTTCGACTTAACCTCCGGTGCCGATTACTCTACTGGTGTCCAGCAAAACCGTACAGATCTGAATGTAGGCTTGTCTAAACAATTTTTGAACGACAGGCTGACTGTTACCATTGGCAACAACTTTAACCTGGAGGGGCAAAATCAGCCGGGACAAAAAACCACCGATATAGCCGGTAACTTGTCTGTGAACTATAAACTGACACAGGATGGCCGTTATATGATCCGTGCTTACCGTAAGGATGAATTTATTGTGGTTGAAGGCCAGGTGATTGAAACCGGTATAGGATTCTCGTTGACCTATGAATATAATCGCTTTAAAGAACTGTTCCGCAAAAAATCGAAACGCGATAAGCAAATGATTAAAGAATACCGGAAAAAACTAAGAGAAGATAGGAAAGAGAAAAGGGCAGCCGATAAACAACATGACGAAAATGTGGCCCCGGTGGTGCAGCCGGCTGACAAACCTGCCGAACAAACAGAAACCTCAAACTAACCTATGACAAAATTTAAATATATACTTGTTATTTTATTTGCTGTTTTGGCAAGCTCATGCAGTACTACTAAATACCTGCAGCCGGGCCAAAATCTTTATGGGGGCGCCGAAGTAAAGATCACCGATGAACAAAACTCAAAGAAAGGAGACATCGGCCCTATAAAAACAGATCTTACCTCATTATTACGCCCGGCGCCTAACAGCACTATTCTGGGTTTACGTTACAAATTGTGGATATACTTTAAAACCCGGACTAATAAAAGAAGGGGCTTGAAACATTATTTAAACACGCACTTAGGCGAGCCGCCAGTATTGGCAGGTTCGGTAGATCTGGTAAAAAATAGCAGCATATTGCAAAACAGGCTGCAAAATAAAGGTTACTTTTTAGCGCAGGTAAGCGGCGATACGGTCAGCAAAAAAAAGTCGAAAGTGGCTAAGGCAATTTATACCGTGCAAACCGGCCCGGCTTATCATTATCGTCAAATTACTTTCCCTACCGGGGATGATGACCTGGATACAGCGGTTGCAGGTACCGCGAAAGAAACCTTGTTAAAGGTAGGCGACCGCTATGACCTCGACGTCATTAAAAATGAGCGTATCCGCATAGACGCTAAATTAAAAGAAGAAGGTTTCTTTTACTTCTCGCCCGACAACCTGATTATGCGGTATGACAGCACCAAAGCGAATCACATGGTAGATATGTTCGTCCATATCAAAGAAACAACCCCCGATCAGGCCCGTTGGATCTATAGCATTCGTAATATTTATGTTTATCCTAAATATTCGTTAAGAGATACTTCACTAAAGTTAGATTCGGCTCAACACTATGCATGGTATAACGTGATCGACCCGAAAAAAACCGTACGGCCGTTTATCTTCAAGAACACCATTTTACTGCATCCTAATGATATTTATAATCGTACAGCGCACAACAACAGCCTGAATCGTTTTATTGAACTTGGGCCATTTAGTTTTGTGAAGAACCGTTTTGAAGATGTCACGCCCGACTCGCCAAAACTGGATATTTATTATTTTCTGACTCAAGCCAAACGTAAATCCCTCACCGCCGAGATCATCGCCCGTCAAACATCAGCTAACTATGACGGTACGCAGTTTAACCTGACGTTCCGTAACAGAAATGCTTTTAAAGGCGGCGAATTGTTTACACTTAATTTTTTTACTAGTACCGATAAGCAGTTTGGCAGTTATAACAATGGGTTCAATGTATTCCAGTTCGGTGTTGAGCCGTCTCTTACCTGGCCGCGTATAGTGGGCCCGGTGGATATTAAAACCAATGATGCCTACATCCCAAAAACCATTCTGACGACGGGTTATACACTCGTGGACAGATCCAAGCTATACCGGTTAAATTCATTTAATGCGGCATTCGGCTATCAATGGAAACCCAATTTGCATAAGCAACATAAACTTAACCTGATCGAGCTATCGTATGTGGATGCAGCCAATGTTAGCCAGTTGTACCAGGATAGCATCCGCAAAACGCGTAACCCTACCCTGACCCATGTAATCAACAACCAGCTTACTTTTGGCCCAAGTTATACATTTACGTATGATAACTCAACCGAAGATTTCAGAAAAAACAGCATTTACTATATGGGCAAGGTGAGCCTGTCGGGCAATCTGGCAGGAATTATACTTGGAGCTGATACGCTTGCCGGTAAAGCCAGGAAGTTATTCGGCACACCGTTTAACCAATATATTAAGGTTGAAAATGACCTGCGCTATTTCCACAAAATAACGCGGAGTACTAAACTGGCTACCCGCCTTTTGGTTGACGTTGGCTTACCTTATGGCAACTCCACTATCTTACCATACAGCCAGCAATTTTTTATTGGCGGGCCAAATAGCTTACGCGGGTTTCAGGCAAGATCAATTGGCCCTGGGTCTTATTATCCGGCAGCTTCAGTAACCGACGGTACTCAATTCCTGCCCGATGAATCTGGCGATATTAAACTGGAAGCCAACGTGGAGATCCGCCAAAAACTGTTCAGCATTGTCGAAGGTGCTTTATTTACGGATGCCGGTAACATCTGGCTGATGAGAAGCCACTATGGACTACCAGGTGCCGCATTTGGCAAACACTTCCTCAATCAAATGGCAGTTGATGCCGGCGCGGGTTTACGTTTTGATCTTTCGGTGTTAATACTGCGTACAGACTTTGGTTTCCCATTAATCAAACCGGCATCGTCAAATACAGGTGTTATAGATGGTGTCGATTACACCGGTTCAGGCTGGCATGGGTCAAAAATGGTGTTTAATTTGGCTATTGGGTATCCGTTTTAATGAGTGAGTGAGTAAATGAATGTTACCTGATTATTAACATGTAAAGCTTATAGCAGCTTTTTAGTAACTTAGGTTAACAAACAAAACAACATGTATTATTTTAGCCTCTGGTCGGTGTTATCACCGCACCAGTGAGTTAAGTGGTGCGGTGATAACACCGACCACAAGCTAGACAACCACAACAAGTACTACCCCATTATGAAAGCTTTCAGATTCATAGCTGCGATATGCGTGGTCGCCGTTCTTTTAATCGCATTTGTCGCCGGTAAAAAAAGCAAACGGGCAATTGCCTCAGCTGATTCATCCGGTTTTCAGGTTGATACTTTGGTCAGAAACATGAAGGTACCCTGGCAAATTGTTTTCCTGCCGGACAATACCATGCTGTTTACCGAGCGCTCCGGCAAACTGCGCATTTATCGCAATGGTAAACTGGTAGATAAACCGGCCTTTGTTATACTCAATATCCCGCAGCGTAACAAAACCGGCATGCTGGGCATGGTGCTGCACCCGGATTATATCCACAATCATTTTATCTACATCGCTAACGATTATTGGCTGGGCGATAAGATCCGCCTGCAAATTGTGCGCTATGAGTTTAGGAACGACACCCTGGTAAATCCTTATCTCATCAGGAATGATATCCACGCTAATCAGAACCATACCGGCTGCCGCCTGGTGTTCGGGCCGGATAAAAAGCTTTACATCACCACGGGCGATGCCGACGAAGCCATTTTATCGCAGGATCTGAAAGCGCTAAATGGTAAAATTTTAAGATTGAATGATGACGGCACCATCCCGTCAGACAACCCTTTTGTTAAAAATGATACCGCCCGCAAAGAGATATGGAGCTACG
>DATCXS010000353.1:0-2960 GCA_036565645.1 Mucilaginibacter sp. | reverse complement strand
CAATGGCCAATACATCGCCTTCTTTAGCTATTGTTTTCAATACGCCTGCTTTTTCGGCAGTAAGCTCAAAAGTGGCTTTATCAGATTCCAGCTCGGCAATGGCTTCGTCCATGGCTACGGTATCGCCGTCTTTTTTTAACCAGCTTGATAACGTTACTTCTGTTATTGACTCGCCAACCGGCGGAACTTTAATTTCTAAGCTCATATTGTATTGGTATGTTAATTATCGTTATTTCCTGTCATCAGGTGTTAAAGTCTTGATTCTGTCTCACAACAAAGTAGCAATATTTCGCATTTCCTTATCGCCGGGGTGTCCGGCCAATCCCGGCATTTGCAAACAAACCTAATGAAAAGTTTGATCCATCGTTTAATAATGATTCAAGAAAATATATACTATCAATCAGCGCCGGCGGTAGCCATTTTTTCGGCTGTTGCTTTTACTGCTTCTTTTACCTTTTTGCCTGCCGGCGATTCAAATGCTTTTGATATGATATATAATTGCTGTGCTGCATGCTGTTTGGCAAAACCGGTAGCTGTACTTGCGCTTTCATTTCTTGAGATTAGGTTGTCAAAACGCAAAGCCTTCTCAGTGCGCGATTTGCGCCATAAATACGGCCATGCGCCCATATTCTCGGGTTCTTCTTGCACCCAGATAAAATCGGTAGCCTTGTTATATTTTGTTCTGATGGCTTCTATTTGCTGTACCGGAGTAGGATAAAGCTGCTCCAAACGCACAATAGCCACGTCTTTACGGTCGTCTGCTGTTTGTTTTTCTAACAGATCATAATAGATCTTACCAGAGCAGAATAATACGCGTTTAACTTTTTTGGCATCTGCATTTTCATCGTCAATCACTTCTTTAAAACCGCTATCGGTAAAATCGGCCAGCGGCGATACGCATTTAGGATTACGCAGTAAGCTCTTAGGTGTAAAGATCACCAAAGGCTTGCGAAACTCGCGGTAGATCTGACGGCGCAATACATGGAACAGATTAGCCGGGGTGGTACAGTTAGTTACCTGGATATTATTATCGGCACAAAGTTCCATAAAGCGCTCTATACGCGCTGATGAGTGCTCAGGGCCCTGGCCCTCATACCCGTGTGGTAGCAACATTACCAAGCCGTTACCGCGCTGCCATTTAGTTTCGGCGCTGGCCACATACTGGTCGACAATAGTTTGTGCGCCGTTAAAGAAATCGCCAAACTGTGCTTCCCAAATGGTCAGTGCGTTAGGGTTTGCCAGTGCATAGCCATACTCAAAGCCTAAAACGCCATATTCTGATAACAGGGAATTATAAATACTGAATTTCTCTCCCTCAATGGTATTCATAGGCGTGTATTCTTCTTCAGAATTAGCCAGTGTCAATACCGCATGGCGGTGCGAGAAAGTGCCGCGCTTAACGTCCTCGCCGCTTAAACGTACGGCATGGCCCTCGCTCAATAGTGATGCATAAGCCATTAGCTCGCCCATGGCCCAGTCAAATACCTGGGTGTCGTTCACCATTTTGCTGCGTTCGTCAAACAGCTTTTCAATCTTTTTAAAGAACACCTTATCTTTAGGCAGCCCGGTTATTTTTTTACCGAGAGCCAGTAATTCATCTTTGGTAACTGCTGTTTTAACCGGAGCATTAAAGTCTCTCTCGGTGGCCAGGTGCAAGCCATTCCAGGCACCGGTAAACATCGGTATTGAATCTGTAAAACGCTCCTGCGCTTTAGACTCGTCCAGGTCTTTCTGCAAACGGGCGCGGAAATCGGTTTCCATTTGTTTAACCTCATCGTCTTTCACCACGCCTTCGGCGGTTAGCTTGTTCATGTAAACTTCGCGTGGGTTTGGATGAGCGTCGATAGCCTTATATAGCAGCGGCTGGGTGAATTTAGGCTCATCAGCCTCGTTGTGCCCATAACGGCGGTAGCACACAATGTCGATAAAAACATCACCATTAAATGTCTGACGATACTCCATGGCCAAGTTTATTACATAGGCTAAAGCTTCCACATCATCGCCATTAACATGAAATACAGGCGCCAGCACAGTTTTTGCAACGTCGGTACAGTAAGTACTTGAACGTGCATCGGTAAAGTTTGTGGTAAAGCCAATCTGGTTGTTAATTACCAGATGTATGGTACCACCGGTACGATAGCCTTCCAGTTTTTCCATTTGCAATACCTCGTAAACGATACCCTGACCGGCTACCGAAGCATCACCATGAATTAATATAGGAGCGATCTTGTTGTCATCGCCATTGTATTTAAAGTCTATTTTTGAGCGGGTTAAGCCTTCAACAACCGGGTCAACAGCCTCCAGGTGCGATGGGTTAGGGCATAAACTCAGGTGTACTTTTTTGCCGTTTTCGGCATCCACATCTGTAGAAAAACCTAAGTGATACTTTACGTCTCCGCCTGCGGTAGAGTGCTGATCATAGTTTTTACCTTCAAACTCAAGGAAAATCTCTTTATAAGTTTTTTTCATGATGTTGGCCAGCACGTTCAAACGTCCGCGATGTGCCATACCAATGGTAAACTCTTCTATACCCAAAGTAGCGCCTTTTTGGATCACTGAGTCCATAGCAGGGATCAGTGCTTCGGCACCTTCTAACGAGAAGCGCTTTTGCCCCAGGAACTTAGTGCCCAGAAAGTTCTCGAAAATTACTGCCTCGCTAACTTTGCGTAGCATCAGTTTTTTCTCGTCAACAGAGAATGACGGCTTGTTGTGCTGGCCCTCCATGCGCTGCTGAAACCATTTGACATTTATGGGATTGCGGATATAAAGGTATTCTACACCAATGGTGCCGCAGTAAGTTTCTTCCAGTAACTGCACAATGTCGCGCAGCTTGGCAGGACCTATACCCACCTCGACACCTGCATTAAAAACGGTGTCCAGATCGGTTTCTGACAGTCCGAAATTTGCCAGTCCTATTTCCGGCAGATGCTGACGGCGCTCGCGTACGGGGTTGGTCTTTG
>DATCXS010000379.1:0-13401 GCA_036565645.1 Mucilaginibacter sp. | reverse complement strand
GCTTACAATTTGCCCGAAGGCAATAGCACGCAGCCTTGCATTAGTCATGCTGCCAAAATAAGATTTATTATTTTAAGTTATCGCCCTTTGGTCCTGTTTGTACAACTTCGGCAGTTTGGGCATCTTCCGCAGGGGTATGGTCCAGGTCATTTAGCTGATATTTTCGGATGATAGCCAATACTTGCGAAGCCCATTTTTTACTGCTGGCATAGCCGCTTTTTTGGATTCCTTTAACCCATTTTACATAATCGTACTGGGTAAGTTGATCTGATATGCGGCCCAGTTGCCGACGCTCGGTGATAATGCGCGCAAAGTCGTCGAACGAGTCAAGGATAGAATCATATCTTTTATATGCCGATTTTACCTTTTTTTGATTTTTATAATATACAGCCCCGCCGCCGCCTTTAATGCCAAACTGATTATTTAAGTGTTGTGCTATACTGCTGTTACCATTGCCAGACTCGTGCATGGCTATGCCTAAAACAATGCTGGCGGGGATACCGGTCTCATGCATAATTTTTATGGCATTATCTTTGAATTGTTCGATATAGGATAGTGAAGTGTTCTTTTGTGCAAACGCTCCCAACGACAATGTGAGCAGCGTTAAAATCAGTAAGGGTTTCTTCATAATTATTTTTTTCTGATGAGCAGAATGCCATCGCGCACCGGTAATATTAGTTTTTCAACTCTGGTGTCAACAGCAATCTGGTCATTTAGTTTGCGGAAACTTTCAGTATCGGCATCTTTTTCAGCACCGTAAACTTTCCCCTTCCACAAAACATTATCAATTATTATTATTCCTCCGGATTTGACCTGGTCTAAAATCAATTCAAAGTAAAGTAAATTATTTTTTTTATCCGCATCAATGAACACAATATCAAACACTTCTGTCTTTAAATCGGCCAGGATCTGCTCGGCAGGGCCAAAATGCGGTTTGATTTTTTTTTCAACATCTGTTAGCGAGAAGTGCTTTTTCAGCATTTCCTCTAATTCGTGGTTCACTTCAATGGTATGGATAATGCCGTCTTCAGTAAGTCCTTCGGCCAGGCAAATCGTAGCATAGCCTGTAAAAGTGCCAATTTCCAGAATACGCCGCGGCTGCACCATTTTACTCAGCATGCTCAGCAACCGGCCCTGGTAATGGCCCGAAAGCATATTGGGCTTAAGCATCTTTAAATGCGTCTCTCGGTTAATAAACTGCAAGGCCTCTGGTTCCGGCTCGCAATGGTTATTCAGGTACGCTTGTAAGTCGTCTGGCAAAATTTCCATGCGGCAAAAGTAAGCATTTTGAAATAAAGGGGGTTTTCAGACAGGGTTTAAGCCCCTTTCTCCATCCAGCTTTGCAGTAGTATCACCGCCGAAATATTATCCACTAACGCTTTATTCTGCCGCGCTTTTTTCCCCATGCCGCTTTGCGCAATAACAGCCGATGCCATTTTAGAGGTAAAGCGCTCGTCCAGCATTTCAACCGGAATTTCCGGGAAGGTCTTTTTAAGCAAATTAACAAAACCCTTAACATGCATGGCTGACTGTGATGGGGTGTTGTCCATTTGCTTGGGCTCACCTACTATGAAACGCTCTACCTGCTCAGTTTGCAGGTAACGTTTCAGGAACTCAATGATCTGATTAGGATGCACGGTATCAAGCCCCGTAGCAATGATTTGAAGCGGATCAGTCACCGCTACGCCGATGCGCTTGGTGCCGTAATCGAAAGCTACTACGCGCATGGTGAGGGTGAGTTTTGTAAATTAATATTCATTGGAATAAAGGTAGTGTTTAGTTTTCTGTAAGCGTAATTGTTTAACATCGCACACCCTGGGCCTAATACTATATGCCTATAAAAAAAGCCGCCCCCGATATATTCAGAGACGGCATGTTTGTTTGCAAATTTAAACCAGGGCTTATTTAATTTCAATTTGCCGGCGCACAGCTTTTGCTTCTTCGCGTTTAGAGATATCTATCTTTAATACTCCATCTGTATAAGTGGCATCAATTTGCTCTGCGTTAGCGCTTTCTGGCAGGGTAAATGAGCGCACCCACGAGCTATAGCTGTACTCGCGTTTGCTGTAGTTTTTTTGATTGTCGTTTTGCTCATTTTGTCTTTCGACAGAAATGTTCAATGCATTACGTTCGAGATTGATCTTGAAATCCTCTTTTTTCAGGCCGGGCGCGGCAAGTTCGACATGGAAATGATCTTCGCTTTCGCTGATGTTGGCGGCCGGTACGCGGCTGGTCATGCGGTCGTTAAAAAAAGTATCGTTTAAAATAGAATCGAAAACGTCATTAAAGCCTGGCAATAATGAACTGTTATTTCGTTTGTCTGCATTAAATTTAACCAATGTCATAGGTCTTCCTCCTAAATAGTTTAATGAATGTTACAAATGCTATTAATTAAAATAAGAACGCGCGTTCAATAGTCAATAATCAAGCAGTGTGCCAAAAAGCAAAAAGCTGAAAAATTTTCAGCGGGGCGCTGTCTGTTTTTCTCAAATGCATGGATATGAGCATGCTACAGTGAAAAATTGTCATTCGGCGAATCTTATTTCAATTTTTTAAGCGGAACAAAAAGGTCAATCGTTGATCACCTCAACCTCGGCGACCGGACTAAACAGGTACACCCGCTTAGTGGCAATCTCGGTGCATTTATAGCGCTTACGCAACTTCTCCTCACGCCGGAAGATGCGGCCATCTTTGAGTTTAAACAGGGCGTGTATAGGTAGTTTCTCTACGGTATGGATGTCCTCTTTTGGTGCATCGTACTTGCGCAGCGAGCGGTACAGCGTCAGGTCAGAGCAGCTGGATGCTGCAGGGTTATTCAGATAGCTTATAATGGCATGCCTGACATCAGGCGGAAAGACGTCCTTCTCAAAGAAGGGCTGCATCATCCTTTTAAAATTGTTTTTCCACTCGGTGCCGTGCGGCTTGGCTTTGTGCTTATGCTCGTTCCAGGTATGCAGATGCGCAAACTCATGCACCGTTGTCACCAGAAAAGCGTAGGGATTCAAATCATAATTAACGGAGATGCGATGGCCTTTACCCTGATGAGGAGCCCGATAGTCGCCAAACTTGGTGCCGCGGTTGCGCGAGATCTTAAACTCGCATTTAAAGTAATCTATCCAACGGCCAATCAGCGGCGCAGCCTCAAGGGGCAGATACTTTTCTAATACTTTTACTTTGTCCAATTCTTACCTCTGTTCAAAGATACATTTTGAAGCGGAAAGGTAAAAGGCTAATGGTAATTATTGCTGATGATGTTAGCTGACCAGGTAAAAGAGAGCAGTCTTTTACCTTAATAAATGATAGGCAATGAAACTTGCTGCATAAGCCAGTACCGTCATATAAGCAAACTGTATGGCCGGCCAGCGCCAGCTTTTGGTTTCGCGAAAAACAACAGCCACCGTGCTGGCACATTGCATGGCAAAGGCATAAAACATCATCAGCGAAAAAGCAACAGCTAACGTAAATACCGGCCGACCCGTCTGCGTGTTTCTGGCCTGCTGCATTTTGGCCTGCACCGACTGTATATTGTCCGCATCGCCGTTTACGCTGTAAATGGTAGCCATAGTGCCCACAAACACCTCTCGGGCGGCAAATGAGGTTATAAGCGCTATACCGATCTTCCAGTCAAAACCCAACGGGCGTATAACGGGTTCAATCGTATGGCCCAGTACGCCGGCGTAGGAGTTCTCCAGTTTTTCGGTAGCAATGTTCCTGTCTATCTGTTCCCGGCTAATGCCTTTGGTATATTGGGGCTGCTTATACTTGGCTTCAATGCGCTCAAAGCGGTTGCCCGGCCCGTATGAAGCCAGAACCCAAAGCACAATGGATACGGCAATGATAACTTTACCCGCCTGCAGCACGAATGATTTTGAACGCTCATACATAGAGTATGCCACGTTCTTCCAGCGCGGCATACGATAAACCGGCAGCTCCATGATAAAATATCCGCGCTCGCGGCTCTTTAATATAAATTTAAACACCCAGGCTACTACAATGGCCGATACCAAACTTAATACATACATGCCCGTAAGGGCTAATCCCTGCAGATTAAGCACCCACCAAACGTTTTTATTAGGAACCACTAAGGCAATCAGCAAAGTATAAACAGGTAAACGGGCCGAGCAGGTTACCAGCGGCGTAACCATAATGGTGATCATTCGGTCCTTCCAGCTTTCGATAGTGCGTGTACTCATGATAGATGGCACCGCGCAGGCAAATCCGCCAATTAGCGGCACTACCGATTTTCCATTTAAGCCAACCTTGCGCATGAGCTTATCCATCATAAACGTAACACGCGACATGTAGCCGGTATCTTCCAATATCGATATAAAAGCAAATAGGATAGCTATCTGCGGAATAAACACCATTACACCGCTCAGCCCTGCAATCACCCCGTCGACCAACAGGCTGGTCAATGGCCCAGCAGGTAAAACCCGGTGTAATTCGTTCTGTGTCCAAACGAATGAGTCTTCAATCAAGCTCATGGGATAAGACGCCCACGAAAATATGGACTGAAACATAAACATCAGTATGGCAAAGAAGATGATAAAGCCAAATACTTTATGGGTCAAAACTTTGTCAATCTTATTACTTAGGGTTTCATCATGAGCCGTAGTCGGAACCTTTACGGTATCATACAGCAGCTCGTTGATATAGCTGTAACGGGCAATAGTTTCGCTGCCTTGCGCCTTCTGCGAGTGGAAAGAATGCTCTTTTTCAAGCGCTTCTATCCGGTCTGACTGTTCTGGCGACAAAAACTTCAAGGTTTCATGCTGATGCGCTAACTGTAAAGCGAAGTACGGATTGTCAATATTCATTTCCGCACTGATGCTTTGGATAAGCTGCGGGGCAAGAGATCTGACATCGATGCTTTCGCCCTGCATGGCTACCTTATTGGCATTGGCTACAGCCTGTTTTAAATCGTCAATACCCTGCTGCCTGCGGGCGGAGATGGGAACCACGGGTACACCCAGGTTTTTGGCCAATAAATCAATATTGATAGCAATGCCCGACTTTTTAGCCAGGTCCATCATGTTCAGCGCTATAATTACCGGAATCTTCAGGTCGGCAACCTGGCTATATAGCAATAAATTTCTTTTAAGATTTGATGCGTCAAGGATGACGATAACCAGATCGGGGTTAAGCCCGTTGGCTCTATCAGCCAATACAGAGAAAACAATGGATTCGTCCTGGCTTTTGGGATATAAGCTGTAAGTGCCCGGTAAGTCAACAATTTCGGCTGTGCGGCCATCAGGGAGTTTAGAGTAGCCTACTTTTTTATCAACCGTAACCCCCGGAAAATTTCCTATTTTTTGATTTAACCCGGTTAAAACGTTAAAGAGTGTCGATTTACCGGTGTTTGGATTTCCAACAAGCGCAACTCTTATATCGGCTTTCAATTATTTATGCAAAATGATAGTTGAGGCTTCGCGTTTACGCAGGCTCAACTGGTATCCTGAAACATTTATGGCTATCGGGTCGCCAAGCGGGGCAATGCGGTCAACTCTGATCTCTTCGCCCGGTAAACAACCCATTTCCATTAGTTTTACTGACATTTCCAGATCAGTAAATTCTTTTACTATCCCTTTTTCTCCTACTTCAAGTTGTGAAAGCTTCATCTTCGAATATTAACTCAGCAAATGTAGTTCTTATTTAAAATAAATCCAAATAAGCCAATTTATTTTCTGTCGTTCATCACCTTATTGTAACAAATACACTTGAAGAAAATTTTTTTTGCATGTATATACATCCATTTGGTAAAAAATAACGTTCTTTGTGTATTATCTGTAAGCTCACGCTTACAATGTGATAAGGTTTAGGTTGAAAGCCCCCAAGCAGCGAGTGTGCGGGGGCTTTTGTTTTGCCTTTTTTTAGCATAAAACCAAGTGGATCAGCTCAAACAATTATTATATCAGCAATGCCTTGATTATGTGCAGCAGCGCATGGATGCCGCGCAGCATGGAATTAATGAAGCGCAACAAGCATCAAAAGAGGACACCAAAAGCAGCGCGGGCGATAAATATGAAACCGGCCGCGCCATGATGCAGCAGGAAACAGACCGCAATATGGCTCAACTTACCGAGGCCAATAAATTAAAAGTAGCCTTGAATCAGATTAGCCCGGCAGTAAGTAACCATAAGGCCGAGACGGGAAGTATAGTAATAACTAACCTGACTAAATTTTATTTAGCAATAAGCGCCGGAGCCTTATCAATCAATGGCGATACTTATATGGCCATTTCGCCAGCGTCTCCAATTGGTTTAAAAATGAAAGGTCTTGGAGTTAATGATGAATTTAATTTGAACGGGAATGTTTATAAAATAGAAAGTATTTTATAAGTTCACCCAATCTAAACGCATAACCAATTTAAATGGATACTCCACAAGCCCTGCCCGTACTTGACGCTATTGAACTACGCGTACTTGGATCATTAATTGAAAAAAGTCGTGCCACGCCCGACTATTACCCCATGACGGTTAATGCCCTCACCCTGGCCTGCAACCAGAAAACCTCGCGCAAGCCAGTGGTGCAGTATGACGACGAGACCGTAATAGAAGCGTTGAATATGTTAAAAAGGCGAGGATTGGTATCAACAGCAACCGGTGGTTCTATCCGTTCGGTAAAATATAAGCACAACTTTGCTATTGTATATCCGCTTATCCCAGCCGAACTGGCTATTATGTGCCTGCTAATGCTGCGCGGGCCGCAAACACCGGGCGAGATCAATACCAATGCGGGGCGTTTGTATGAATTTGAGTCGATTGAGGAAGTGCAGGAGATGCTGGAAAAATTAGCCGGAGGCGAGGCCCCCTTTGTATTGCAGTTACCAAAATGCCCGGGACAAAAAGAAGCACGTTACGCGCACCTGCTGGCGGGTACACCTGAGATAAGTGAAGATGACGACGACGATCAGCCATCGGGTCGATCAAACAGCGGGCTGGAGCCCCGCCTGGCTAAAGTAGAACAAGAACTGGCAGAACTTAAGGAAGCATTTGACAAGCTGATGAAAGAATTAAGCTAACAGTTGGTGGGTTAGTTTACGCTGCCGATAAATTCATAAGCATCTGTATAAAGAGAAAGGCGATAGTTAATAGACTGCCCCCAAAAAGTGTCTAACTTTTCGGGGGCACTTCATAAATAACTATCACCTTTCCTTTTTATTTGAAAGGTCGCTTAGTTGTAAATAAAGCTACCGTCGCCGCGGCGCTGCATATTGCGGCCGCCACGTTGTGGTGTTCCGCTCCATTTTTGCAGGTTAAGGCGTAAACCCACCATAAAGTAGCGGCTTAGAGTGTTTGATATGGTATTGGTTTCGCCCTGACCGGTTACTACTTTTTGCAGGTAATTGTTTTGGTGCAACAAGTCATAAACATTGAAGGTCAACACCAGGTTACGTTTAGCGAAAAATTCTTTTTCAAAGCCTGCGTTAATAATCAATGGTGTAGTGTTACCACCATTTATCCCGCTAATAAACCTTTTAGTAGCATCATAATTAATCTGCCATGTTTTGAAAAAGTACATGCGTCCCTGTAAACCCAGTGAGGTGGTTTGCAACTGGGTTGCTGTACTGGAAAAACCGTTGGTTGATGTTGATCCCGATAAATCTGAATCCGGAATGTTAGGTATTGAAGTAAAGTAACGCGCTACATCATATCCGATAAAGGGATTGATTTCAAAGTCATCTGACGGGGTGATACGTGGGCCCAATCGTTCATCAAATCTCCAGGTGGTTTGATGGTATAATTGTCCATAACGCATTTGTGGCGAATAAGAGTAGGATATATTGCCGTTTAATGCCATGTTTATAGCCCGGTTTTCTGACTGTTTGGAGATTGAATATCGCCCTACAACAGACTTGGTACCATCAATATTCAGATATTCTGTTTCAGTTACTTTACGGCCATTTATAGTCGGTGTATTATTGTTTTGGATGATAGCATCATCTACACGGGTTGCCACAACGCCAAATGATAAGTTAAATTTTGAGTTTGCGAAATAGTTATTGTATTGTGCATTAACAGAGTTACTGAATGATGGTTTCAGCGTTGGATTACCTACTATAATATGGCCCGGATTCGATATGTCAGTAAAAGGTTGTATCTGTGTGAAACTTGGCTCTTGATTTCGGCCACTGTAGTTTAAGGTAAACCTTTCGGTTCGCGACCATGAATAGGCAAAGCGGAATGCCGGTATAAATCTGAAATTACTGATAGATGAAGACGCATTTGCCCCCAACGCGGCATTTAGCTTAGTGCCTTCCAAATAAAACGGTACCGCCGACGCACCCAATGAGATATTAACCTTAGTGCCTACAAAGCGATAGTCGACTGTAGCGCGGGCATCGGTCACTATATAGTCGTAAATACTACTATATTGAGGCGCAGCCTGTAAAGTATTAGTCAGCGAATCGTAAACAGACACTAATGAAGTTGCTGTATTATTTCTGCGACTCCAGTTGGTGCTGAACTCTAATAACGATTTAGCCCCTAATGGTTCAACATAAGTCATAACAGCTTGCAGATTTTTTGTTTCATTAGTGCGGTTGGTAATGTTATGAGCTATTGAGTCCAAAACCGGCAGTGGCAGATTAAATCCTTCATCTGCAAAATAGTTGTAGGTAGTATTTTGCTCGCTGTTAGCTTTTGATTGCGAATAATTATAAGCTAACTGAAGCGAAAAGTTACGTTTCGGTTTTTTAAACAAGTGCAGATAAAACGCGGTGATACCATAATTGCTACTTGAGTTAAGCGACGAATTAGTGCCATCATCTACGCGATGCTCAAAATGTGCTGAGTCCGTAGTTGTTGCCGGGTAATAGTTTACCGCGTCTTGATGCGAGTTATTCATCGACGACGAATTACTATAACTGTAATTTGGGGTTATCTGTAAATAGTTGGCACTATCCAGGTTGATGTCCATTTCAAAACGCAAATTATGCGATTTGCTGTCGTTTTCAGAATTACTCTTATTAGCAAACGTACCATTGGTTACATAGTTTTTGCCATAATTTTCGTTGAACGAGTTATTATCTCTGAAATTGTAAGCGTAGCTACCTACTACCTGTATTTTTTTGTTCCACTGGTCGCGATAGTTAAATGATGGCGAGCCCGAGCGTGTGGTACCTCCGCTCGGAGCGTTACCGCCGCCGCCATTACCGCCACCACCTCGCGCATTTCCACCTACACCGGTGCCGCCGCCGCCATCATTGGTAGCGCCACCCTGTAAGCCGGTAGACGATATACCGAGTACCGTGTTGCGGAGGTTGCCAATAATACCTAATTGCTGATTGGCGTTAATGCGCTGAACAAAAAGTTGAGCATTGTATCGGCCCGCGCTACCATATTGACCCGTAACCCGCCCTGTTGTGCCTACCGAGCGGTCAGCTTTGGTGGTAACATTCAGTATCTTTTGTGGGTCGCCGTCTTTAATGCCGGTACGCGCAGCCTGGTCGCCGTAGTCGTCAACAATCTGTACTTTTTCAATAATATCTGCCGGAAGGTTTTGAATAGCCTGCGCCACACTGCCGCCGGCATACTCTTTCCCATTCAGCTTAGCGCGGGTTACCTCCTGGCCCTGGTGGGTTAAAGAACCATCGCTGCCTACCTCCATGCCCTCCATTTTCTTTAATAGCTCGTCAAGGGTTGCATTTTCGCGTACTTTATAGTCGCTGGCACGGTACTCAACGGTGTCTTCTTTATATATTACACTTGGTGTGCCATTAATGGTTACCTCACCAAGCGTGTTGCTTGCGTTTTTAAGGATGATAGGGTCAAGCACCAGGTTCTTTTTACTGGCGCTAAATGCGTATTTCTGGACAAATGGTTTAGAGCCAACGCTCTTGACTGTAATGTTAAAAGTGTTTTGTTTGACAGCGTGTATTACAAATACACCATCGGCATTGGTAGCTATACTTATCGTGTCAGACTTTGATTTAAGGATGATTGTTGCACCGATAACCGCCTGGCCACTTTCATCTTTTACAATGCCGCTTACATCGCGGGTTGCCAATGGCGGAGCAACCGGGGGGTTTTGCTGCTGGTTGTCACGGCCAAATTGGCCGCGGCCGCCTCCACCGTCATCTCCACGGTCGCCTCTTTGGGCCCAAAGCTGTCCCGCCGACAGCAGAAGCAACGTAATAAGTGCTAATTTTTTCATTTTTTGTTGTGGTTGTTTGTGAGGTAGAATGCTATAGTTTTTTTGCTAAAGTATATTTGCCCCAAAAGTCGCTGGGTGTCATTAAATCAAACATATTTAAGGTGTTTGGTCCGCTGTTGCCGCCGGGGCCTGATGGGCCGCCACCCCATTCGGGCTGAAAACCATTAAGTACTATGTGGTACGCCAATTCCCGGGTATAGGCGGCGCTTAAATTGATCGACTTTAACGGTATAGCCATTTCAAGCGTCAGTCCGCCATCCTTATCAAAATTCAAAGCGGTTTTAATGCCGTCCATGTTGTAAATCGAGATTAGTGTATCAGTGATGGTTTTTATGCCCAATACCCTGATTTTCTTAGCTGCAATAATGGTGCGTTGGTGCAGCTGATGCATTAATGCTGTATCGGCGCCTGCATTTCGGTTTTCAAAGTGATCGCTAATATTACCGCCCAATCTTTCCGGATGCTCGATCACGGGGAAAGTAACGCTGGGCGCATCTTTGTCTTTTTTCTTTCCATTAGCATTGATAATCAAATCCACTCCGCCTGCTATGATTTTGGCCTTGGTTGTGAAATCGGTCGACTTAACAGCCAGGTACATGTTTTTCTCGTCGTTTGAAAGTATATAAAGTATACGGGTGCTTCGGTTATAGGCTTTAAAATCGTTATTCCATTCGTTAAGTTTACCGTCTATCTTAACTTTTTCCGGTGCAAGCACGCTTCCTATCTGTACTGAATTCAGTTTCTTGGACTCAACATCCTGCGCAAATACGCAGGTACAAGCCAGTACGAATAATACTGTTAGGGAGATTAGCTTTTTCATTTGTTTTTTATAAAGTATAAGCATGTTTTTTATAAGGCATGAACAAGGTTAATAATCGATTATCAAAGTAAGAAATAAAGTATACCACCCCGACGATTGTAGCGACAAATTTACGGATTGACGCGACCAGCAATTTGAGTTTTAACTGGTTATGGCATTATTTAGACAGGGTTATATAAAGGTTAACCGTGAAGGTGTTTTGCTCATTAATAATGTCGAGGCGGTGTTTGCCGGGATATAAAATAGCCAGGCGACGGCGTACGTTTACTATGCCGATACCCGAGTTGCTGTCTTTTGATACATCCTGCGGACTAATGATATTATCCACCTCGAAATGTAATTCGTTTTTATCATTGTCCACCGAAACCAGGATATTGATAACCGGGTTCCCGATCATGCCGATGCCATGTTTAAAGGCATTTTCGACGAAGGGAATGAGTAACATAGGCTCGATGGTGTACATGTCCAGATCGCCGTTGGTTTGGAGGTTGATCTTTACGTTACTGCCATAACGCAGCATTTGCAGGTTAATGTAACTTTTCAGATAATCGACCTCCTTGCTCAGAAATACCCGGTTGTCATCGCTTTCATATAACATATAACGCATTAGCTGCGACAGGTTAATGAGCGATGGTTCCAGTTTATCAGACTTTTTGCGGGCCAGGGCCACCAGGTTATTCAGCACGTTAAACATAAAATGCGGGCTTATCTGCGACCTCAAAAAAGTAAGTTCAGATTGCAGGTCGATATTCTCCCGCTCTTTAACCATCTGCTGGCGGACCCGGTTGTCCAAAATAACCCGGTAACAAAAGCTGCACAATATGGCTATGAGGGATGACAGTATAGGCGACAGGTTAAAGGGGTTTCTGAAATCGCGGCGCCAGCGGCGTTCGTGGAATCCTTGTTGCGCGTCAAAAGAATGGTCGCCTGTCATCGGTGGTCTGTGTACAAACCGGCCCTGGTGTGGTGCTTCAATGTGCAATAAGTGCCAGCAAAACCAGTATCCAATTAACAGCACCGATAAGGCTAAAAGGTAATAAATAAGCTTTTTATCCCAAAGCGGGTATACTACATAAGTGTGAATGTAAAACAGGCAAAGCAGCAGGCAGTAACTCATCATTACGTTACCAATGAAACGGGCGCGCTCGGCAGTCGGAGCTTTATTGTTACTATCCATGCCCAGTATAAAAGGCAGAACCAATAATAATAGCCACACCACAAAAGGCATAGCTATCAGGAACCAGCGGTTGTCAATGAGTTTTTTCACAATACAAATAAAATCAGAAAATAACACATCGTAACATATATGAGACAAAACCCCGTATTGTCGCGACGAACAACGCATACTTTATGATAATAACTTAGTATTATTGTATAAACCAACCCATGAATTGCATCATAATTGACGACGAACCCCTGGCGCTTGAGCTGCTTGAAGACAATATCCGCATGGTAGAAAGCCTTGACCTGGTGGCGAGTTGCCAATCGGCTGCACAAGCCATGCAAGTACTGCAGCAACAACCGGTCGACCTGATGTTTTGTGATATACAGATGCCCGGCATCAACGGACTTCAGTTTGTAAAAGGCCTGACTAATAAACCGCTCATTATCTTTGTAACCGCTTATGATCAGTTTGCGCTGGATGGCTTTGAGCTGGATGTGGTTGACTACCTGTTAAAACCGGTAGCCGTAGAACGCTTTTTAAAAGCCTGTAATAAGGCACAAACTATATTTGAGCAAAACAAGCGGAATGTAAGTGCTGAAACCGAAAAACGCCGCAAGTATATTTTCCTTTATGCCGACTATAATCTGATCAAGGTAAACCATGACGATATTATGTATATCGAGGGGCTGAAAGACTACGTAAAGATATACCTCTGTCATACCCCAAAAGCAATTATATCAAGGGTTACTATAAAATCATTGGAAAGCCAGCTGCCGGGTGACGATTTTTTTAGGGTACATAAATCATATATCGTAAACCTGGATCATGTGCATTCCATCCGTAAGGGCCGGATAAAGATTGCCGATGTCGAGATACCTTTTAGCGACAGTTATAAAGAGGTGATTGACAGGATGACAGGACGATTGGAATAAAAGAACAGGAACGGCCCCCCGCGATAATAGCGGTGCATGTTGATCCACCCGTGTGCGTGTATCACCTGGATCACCTGTAAAACATAAAAAGCTGAAGGCCAGGCAGCTAAAACATAAATATATAAAAAGCGGATCACTTTGGATCACTTTTTATGACTTTTAAGTCATCTTTTGGATCGCTTGGTTTATGACCCGTCCTAAAAAAAGTTTACGCTTGGTCTTGTCCGGATTTTGGTTTACAGTTTTTGGAGGGTTAAAAGTGTTATTTATTAGTACTAAGTTAATAATAGTTATTGATTTAACCTGGTCGTTGGTGCCGACTTCTTTCT
>DATCXS010000256.1:0-2118 GCA_036565645.1 Mucilaginibacter sp. | reverse complement strand
GTATTGATGGCGGCAGAAATAGCTATGGAACATCACCTCGGCCTTACCTGCGACCCTATAGGCGGACTGGTACAAGTGCCCTGTATAGAACGCAATACTATGGGCGCTATTAAAGCCATTACCGCGTCGCAACTGGCGCTTCAAACTAACCCGGATAATGCTAAAGTAAGTTTAGATGCCGTGATCAGAACCATGTGGCAAACCGCCCAGGACATGAACTCCAAATACAAAGAAACCGCCGATGGGGGCCTGGCTGTTAACATCCCCATCAGTTTGCCGGAGTGCTAAGTAGTGTCGCGTGATCCACGCGAATGTGTATCAGTTTGGATCACTAATAAATGTTAAACTATTAATTTATAGTGTTTTATATTTTTAAGTGGATCACTTTGGATCACCGTTTATGACTTATAAGTCATTTTGTTGGATCACGATTTTTGAGTAATAGCTATCGCTTAAACAAGCGCACATCAAACACAAAGGGATCAACGCTTTTTAGCTTTATCTTGTTAAAATCCGGATGGCGTGGATTGATCAGGTAATTAAAATCGCCCGGAACACTGGCGGCCGGTACCTGTAGTACCAAATGCTGATTTGACCTGATGAAATTATCGCCAATAAGCTGGGTGGCTTTGATAAATGGGTTGCTGTTCCAGTTGTGCGGCAAATCGTCAGCTTTTAGTTCTGTAATATCGTTTTCCGGAACATCAATGGTAGCTATGAAATAATTAATGGGGATAATTCCTAACGGAACGTGTACCGCCACCTCAACCATTGCTAAAGCCCGCGAAGCTGCAGTATATAAAACCGCGAGGCCTTTGCTGTTCCAGCGCCCGCCGGTCTTCTCAGCGCCATAGCCGGATATATCATTGATAAATGCTTGCCTTGCCAGCCTGTAAACAATCATGCGAATATGCCGTGCTCTATGCGGCCCAACTCATCATAAATAGCGTTGATGCCAAATGATGTGTCTAAAAGCTCTTTGGGTTTTACATTGCCTAAAGGCAAGCTAATGGTATCCATCCAGGTATAGAAGTTGTCGGCTACGCCAAAAACAGCAATGCCTTTTTTGTAAAGCAGCTCAATTTGCAATATGCGCTCAGCATATAAGGGATCAAAAGATTTATTCTCCTTTTTATAGCGCTGAATGGTGCGCTCAGAAAGGTGCAGGTAAGATGACCATTCTTCAACATCCAGATGTATCTGGTTTGAAAGTTTGGTAAAATAAGGAAACGGCACGCCCTCTCTAACCATGTTGGTTAAATCAAAAGTGTCATCATCAACAAACTTGTATGGTTTTTCCTTGCTCATTGTTTGTCTCATTTTGTCAAGTGTCATCAAATTTACGACACTTGTCTTAAATAAACAAGTTTTTTTGCCATTAGTTTAGTAATATAATCCTTAGTTGTCATTCTGAGTAAATTTATTTGCGCACATTGAAAATGACATGAAAAGATGCAATTGGTAATCGGTAAATTATAAGACTTGTCATTGGCAGCACGCTTGTTATATTGAGCGATAGCAAAATATCTTATACTAAATGCCATTGCCTCGTATAAGATCCTTCACTATGTTCAGGATGACAAACAAATTATAGACTTGTCATCCTGAACATAGTGAAGGATCTTGTAAAAGCGACTTAAACTCTGCAAAATCGCAAACCTATCAAAGTATAAAATTCTTCGCCATGCTCAGAATGACAAGTTACACAATCAAGACTTACGAAGTTTTTAAAACTTCGTAAGTCTTATTTTCGTCATTGTCATTGCTCCTTCAGAGGCGGCTGGATTTTATAACTCAGGATGACAATCATTATAAGTTTTCGACAGCCAGGAATACAATTCCATCAGCCGAAATTGCTGGACTATCACACACTGATACCTATAAAATATTTTAAGCAGAAAGCTCCATCCCAAATAATTCAACAATATGCTGTTGCAGTTTTTGTTGCACTTGTTTAATATCAACCTCGTGGCCCAGTTCGGCTTTTATGGAGGTTACGGCCTTGTCGTCAATACCACAAGGGATAATGTTTTGGAAATAAGAAAGGTCATTATTTACGTTAAATGCCAGGCCATGCATGGTAACCCAGCGGCTACAGCGTACACCCATAGCGCTGAT
>DATCXS010000309.1:0-11772 GCA_036565645.1 Mucilaginibacter sp. | reverse complement strand
TGCACCAGCCGGTTGCATGGACAGGTTGCGAATAACCTTAACGCTTACTTTTTTGCCATCGACATTAAAAGTTATCCTGTCGGGAATAGCCTCGCTGTTATACAAGTATTTGATTTGATTTGATAAAGACAATATAGTCTCTCCAAACACATCAAATTCGCTGATGTCGACTACATTCTTTAAATCGGCAACCGACATGCCCGACAGTATGCTGATGGCATCCAGATCGCTTAAATGTTCGACCGCCTGCATCTGCATGAGCTGCCCAAGCTTTAGCTCGGCTAAAGCCGACGGGATTTTGATGCTAAGTTTACCCGTCAGTGTTTTTACTTTTCTTTCTATCATATCCTGAATAAATCTGTGAGGTTGGTAGGTGTGTATGTTTGCTTATAAGGCATGCGCGATTTTGGTACTGATGCCGTCTTTATTTTCAATTTGTTAAGTGCTATGTAGCGCAGTGGGTCTATCAAATGATTCCAGGTATCAACCGGTTCGTTAAGCGGTTTGCCTGACCGGTCAACTTTCCATTTGTAACGTCCCAGTTCTTTGTGTAAATTCACACTTCGCCGGGTAATGTTTAGCTTGTAGCGTTTTAAAATATCTATCGAGTTGTTGACACTGTCGGCTCCTTTTTTTGCAGGTGATATCAACCAGCCCATGCGCTTTAGTTCTTCGATAGATTTAGGTTCGGCGCTGTCGGCAATGATCTCTGTATTTTTGCTTACGCCATTAGCGGATAGTTTTGCGGAAATATCTTTATTGGTTAGTTCCGTCTCATAAAACAACTCGTCGATCCATAATTCGCCATTTTGAATATAAACCTCCAGGCAGCCGGTCTGGTCATTCGAAAAGCCGAAATCCAAACCCGCCCCGATTAGTCTGGCATCTTTAGGAATATCATCAACCAAAAACCAATTAGTAAATACCAGGCCGCTTACACGGCCGGTTAAGCCACGTGCATAAACCTTCCATCGTTCCACATCAGTTTCTTGGATGCTTTCGATCTTATCAGCCATAGCACGGTCGAGAAATGGGTTATGCCTATAGTCGGATATAATTAGTTCGACACCTGGTTTACCAATCAATTGGTCATGAACCCAAAACTCAGAATTGGGGTTATAATCAATAAATATCCGCGTCCGTGTACGCAGCGCCAGTTCGGTATAAATATTCCATGTAATACCATTAGCCTCGTTAACAAAAAGATAATCCCTCTTGCCAGACTTCGCGTCCTGTGCATCGGCATAGCTTTTAAATTCGATGATAGAATCATTGTAAAACTCAAATATCCGGTCGGTTTTGTTAAAGTTTTTGATCAGCTGTTTCAGCTGGTCAGATTTATTGTACATACTCAAAGCATCGCGCAGGGCGCCGGCTTTAAGATTCGGTATATCTTGCCCCACAATGGTAATAACTTGTTTTTCGTTTTCGGCCGCCAGGCAAAACAGTACCTGCTCAATGGCATAAGTTTTGCCTGAGCTGGTACCACCCTGGTTAATGACCACATGCGCCTGCGAGAAATAATTGCGCCTGAATAATACCGACGCTTCATAGTCATTTGCAATCATAATTTTGGTTGTTTATCGGGCGGCTAAAGCGCCACGTCCTTTTCGGTTGATGCCGGTTTCGGGCCGGATTGAATTACTTTTACAGTCAGCGATTTTGCTTTGCCGCCTGATTTTTTGGCTTTCGCCCTATCGGCCCAGCCCATACTTTTCAAGGCAAACATGGCCCCGGTAGGAGCGGGGTAGTGTAACCGGCTTTCGTAATATGCCATCACCCTGAACCGTCCACGCTGAATAAAGGCTTTGTGATAACCTGTTTGCTCATATTCGTCAAATTCGTCTTTGCTGGTAAAGCCTAAATAAAGTGCTAAACCAGTAACTGTAATAGGCTCAGCAGTCTTGTCTGTATTGTTTTTTGAACGTTCAAAATACTCGTCAATAAGTCTGTTTAATGAAGCGCGGTTGTTAAATCGATATTTTGTTTTTGACATGGTTTAAATTAATTTTAGCAGAGTGCAAACGTCTTCTATAAAAATTTTAAATAATATGGGTTTTTGATGCCGCTGGCACGGTTTTAAACGTTAAATTGTGTTAAATGCTTAGCACCACAACTATTTGTCCTTTATATTCGTATTTAGTTTGATCAAGGGTTTATTATAAGCCATATGAATTTTTTTAAAGCTGTATTAATCATTCTGTTTTTTTCGGCAGTAATTGTATCCTGCCAAAAGGATCAACAGTCTGCTGATGGCGCATTAACTCAAACAGTTGTTAAAGCAGATACCAGCGATAATTCGGGCAATTTTTTTGCAGTAAAAGGTACACTAAGCATTACAGTGGATGATTCTACTTATACCTTTGATGCCGCTAAAGATTCAATAGCATTCATTAACGTCAATATAGATAGTACTAAATACTTTGGCTTAACTGCCATTAATAAAGCGCACACGGTAAGCTTCGGAATCAGTTCGCGGGGCTTTGCGGGGCCCGAGTTAAATAACGTTATAGCTGGCGGCCAGTTGTTATTTAATGTCGACGGAAAACACATTAAGCAATACGCAGTCTCAAACTCGGTGGGTAATAACCTGTCAAACGCTATTTACCTTGAACAATATATGCAAGACAGTGTGCTGACAAAGGGCACTTTTACCACCTTGATGTCGAAAAAAGGTGGTAATGCTGCGCAGGTGGTAAGCGGCAGCTTTGATCTTCAACGCAAATAGTTTTTACAGGCTTTGTCCTCATTTATTGAGGGACAATACAAAGATAAATAAAAAATATGATATATATGCTATTTGGCATAATATTTTACCATATTTTTTCTTCGGCTACCTCGGTTTCTACTAATTGAGTAAGAATGGTTTTTACTACGGCCTCGCGTGCCCATTGCTGTTCGGTCTGTGATGCATCTTCCTGGTACCAGCGGATTGGCTCGTTTATTTCAATCCGTGTTTTATAGATAAAATGTTTTTTAGGGTGCATTTTGGTTCCTTCATAGCTATTCAGATTTTCGGCTCTGATGACTTTGGCAAATTGTTTAGTGTTTATGTCAAGCTGCAGGCATTCGTCCAGCGTGTTCTTGAAATCGTGCTTGTCCTCAAGCCAAATGGTTAAAATGTCGCCGTTTAATTCATGGTCGGCTACTGCAATGCGGCTATAATCATAATCAACAGAAATGATCATCCACCATAATTTGTCTTTTAGTTTTTGTGCAATCTTTATCATTTTTTTCAGAATAAGAGGGTTAGGCCATCATTGCTGATAGCGGATTGATTTTAGGTTTAATTTTCTTTACAGGGCCGGAAAGGGCGGCACCCATCCGGGCAGGTATTTTTGTATGGCGGTAATTTCTTTACTGCATTTGTCGCAGGCGGCATAGTAAGCTTTAAAGCGAATGCTTAATTGGTTATTATCCGTGCTGCTTTTAGTTGGTTGCGGATTATTGTCTTGTAATGCGGTATAGGCGATGTGCATTGGTCGGTTGTTATTAAAGGCTATTAATTTATTGGTATTGGCAGTGATATTTGTTTTAACTATGGATAGGGCCGTTGCCTGTATTTTAAAGTCGTTTTCCGTATTTCTGTATTCATGATTCTGTATATTCTGTAATTTATTTGGATTGTATGTAAATAAGTTTTAGTTTAGCTGCGGATTGACGACACAAACATAAAGAAAAATCTGTATATAAATAAAGAAAAGTAAAAAAAATAATTTTCAATAGCTCATGCAATCGCCAGAAAAAACTAACAAAATAAAGACGGTACGCCCTGAAACACTGGAGTTTATAATTTTATATAATCAGCTTAGAGGCAAAGCTTTTACAGGCAATGCGCAACTGGCCGAGGTACTGGGCTTTAATTCGGCCAGCTCGATCACAGAAATTATTAAGAGCCGACAAAATATCGATCCGGAGAAATTCAGAATTTTTAAAGAGCGATATAGAGATTTCATTGAAGGCAATGCTTATGTACCGGCTACGCAACTAACTAAAGTTGCCGAGGGGATACCTATGTACGAGATAACGGCCACCGCATCGGGCGTTGAAGTTTACAATGATATCAATGATACCCAGCCGGTGGGTCGCATGAATTTCCCGGGGATAGAGGATTGCGATTTTGCTTTACCGGTTTGGGGGCACTCTATGTATCCTTATTTAGAGAATGGCTGCTGGGTAGCTCTGAAAGTTATCCATGATAAAAAAATACTACCCGGCGAGGTTTATTATATTGAATGGGGCGATTACCGCATGTACAAACGCCTGCTGTTAAGTGATAAAGAGGACGAGGTAATTGCACACTCTGATAACGCCACTGAAATGGTGGGTGCTCAACTAAAATACGCTCCCTTTCCTATTAAAATAGCTGACATCAAAAAGTTGTGTCTGGTTAAGGATATCCATAAAAAGCATAATCATTAGTTTTATCAGGATGATTGATGGTTATTAATGTTTTACCTGTATGTTGAGCTTTTGGTATAGTTATAAGGAATATGAAGTTATATAACAAGTTAAAAATATTTCAGCTGTCGGTATTTTATTATATTTTTAAACTTAATTTAAACTGATTATCATGGATGTAAACTTTTACTTAGCCTTAGGCGTTATTGCCATCGTTGTGGTTATTTTTATCAACCATCGCAACCAAAAAAAAAAAGATGAAAACCATGCTTGAAGAGGCTGGAGGTACTCAGCAAATTTTCCTGACAAAGTCGGTTGAAAAGAAGAACAGAGCTTTAGCTGATATTTTATACGAAGATGGTTTAAAGCCTGTTAACCAAAATACTGGCACTACACAAAAAGATATATTGATTCAGCAGCTTCAAAAATTGGAACAAGCCTACGCTGCTAAAAAAATCTCTCTCAGAACTTACGACGACCATCTTTTTACTTTGTTAGAAAAAGCTAATAAGTTAACTGCAATGGCTTAAAAACAGGTATTCTGTTTTGTTTTTAAAATAAGGCTTGGATTTATTGCCGTTTGCTTATTATTGCACCGTATGACGACAGACGACGGTATAGTTAAACGCATTAAAATCATAGTGAAAGACTATGGCGGCCAGTTGGCGCTTGCTGGCGCTATCGGCGTCGATCAGGGCTTTATCAGCAAGGTTATTAACCAGAAGCAGGAGGTAAGCTATTACCTTATCAGTAAGCTCTGTTTCCAGCTTAAATATTCGCCAGAGTGGCTTATTTTGGGTACGGGTGATAAGAAGATCAGCAAGGCCGGATCGCCCAAACTTATTACCGAAATCCAAATGATGCGTACAGAATTGGATATTTTGCATGCCCGTATGCGCGCTTTCGAGATGGAGATTAAAGAACTGAAAGGACAGAATAACATTCAGCAAGCCGGATAGCAAAAACTTTTAAGGTTTAATAAAAAGAGAGAACCCCGAAATTTTCTCTGCTGACATAGGGCTGTCACTCAGCCGTGGTTTCTTTGTATCAACAAACACTAAAACCATCCATTATGTCTATCATCAACAAATTATTAAAAGAAATTGAGCAGGAAGCTCAAACCACCCGTAAATTCTTAAGCATTATTCCGGCTGATAAATTCGACTGGCAACCGCACCCTAAGAGTATGAGTATTATGCAACTCAGCAACCATATTGCCGAACTGCCGGCTTGGGTGAGTATGGCAATTACTACTGATGGCCTGGATTTTCACGCCAATCCTTACGAACCTAATAAAGCAAGAACTGCCGCCGACTTATTAGAAGTATTTGAAAATAGCTATGCCGATGGATGGGCACACCTGGAAACTGCTACAGAAGCTGAGCTGGAAAAACCATGGGTATTACGCAGCGGCGAAATGGTGTTGGCCAATATGACTAAATATGAAACCGTGCGTGTAGCCATTGCTCAGACTATTCACCACCGTGCGCAGTTGGGCGTTACCTGCGATTATTAAATGTGCCCATCCCGGGAAGCTATGGCCCCAGCGCCGATGAGTTAGCGGCGATGAAAGCCAATGTTTAAATGTCTCCATCTTTGTTGGGCTTGTCACCATAAGTGTTGTGAAGACTAAAAAAGTTCCTTTTCATTCTGAACGATAGTGAAGGATCTTATATGATTGACAAGCCCCGCTATACCTTTCCGGCGCTCATACCACACATATAGGATTCTTCGCTACGCTATAAATAAAATAAGATCTTCCAAACATCCATGATGACGACACAACAACAGCTGATTGATAAGCGGGTTCAATGAATCAACAGTATGCTATTTTTTCCATTTATAATCCTAATAGTAAGTTGATTTTTTTAAATTGCTGTCAGCTAATAGTTCCTGCATATGAAAAAAGTTTTAATCCCGATAACTATCCTGCTATTTTTTTTGTCAGATACAACGCTGTTCGCGGATAATCGCAAGGATAGTGTTTTAAAAATGGCGGATGCCGATATTGTAATAAATCTGGATAAAACCCGGCCTGGTTTTAAAATACCCGACGACTTTCTGGGGCTAAGCTTTGAAACCGGCAGTGTCCGAAAAAATAATGCTAATGTAAAGGGGTATTTCTTTTCCCCGCAAAATACACAAGCGAAAAATATTTTTAAATTGCTGGGCATCAGGAATCTTAGGATAGGCGGAGGGTCGGTCGATCTAAATCAGGCATCTCCAACTTTTGCTGACATTGATCAATTGTTTCATTTTGCGAAATTGCTCGACATTAAAATAGTTTATTCTTTAAAACTATTAAATGGGAGCGTTGATGAGAACGTCAAGATAGCGAAATACGTATGGAGCAACTACAAAGACAATTTACAATGTTTTGCTATTGGCAATGAGCCTGATTGGGATTCGTATAAGAAAGTTGATCCTGAGATTAAAGATTATCCCACTTTTTTGGCAAAATGGAGAAGGATGGCAAATGCAATTGTAGCAGAGATACCCAAAGCTAAATTTATAGGTCCCGATACAGGATCAAATTATCCGGTACCGGGGGCTAAAAAAACCTATTATATGGCGAAACCCTGGACGGTGCTTTTTGCCGAAGATTTAAAAGCATCAAACTTGATTTTATATCTTGCCCAACATAATTATGTTGGGCAAGATGCTACACGGAAGACCGTTTCTTATTTGATTTCAAATATGTTGTCTGCTGATTGGGTAAAAATTCAATACCCAACTTTATTGGATTCAGTACTTCGACCCGCGGTAAATAAAGGATATAAATACAGGCTAACAGAATCTAATAGTTTTAGCAGTGCAGTGCCGGGTGGTAGTAACAGCAATGCAACTGCTCTTTTTGCATTAGATTATTTGCATTGGTGGTCTCAGCATGGATGTCCCGGCATAAACTTTCACAATAAACAATGGGTTTTAAATGCTCCTGTTTTTATGGATGCAAATGGCTCATTTAAAATGGCTCCTATTTGTTATGGTATTAAAGCTTTTGAAATTTCGGGTAAGGGTATCACGCAGCCATTGCAGATATCAAATCCCGGAAATATTAATTGTACTGCTTACGGCGTAAGGGATAAAAATGTGTTATATATTACGCTTATAAATAAAGAGTACGGAAATAGTCTCAGAGATGCCTGTGTCGATTTAAAACTTGGGGCTAAATCAAATAAAGCAAAGTATATTTCTCTGTTGTCTCCTCATGGAAATATTACGGAACTGACCGGACTTAAACTTGGTGGCAGCGTACTAACGAATGATGGTAACTGGGCGCCAAAATGGCGAACTATTGAAAATGCCGTAAAAGGAAGTTTAAGGATTAAAGTTCCAGCCGGTTCGGCCATGATCGTTAAAATACCTTATTAAGTTATTTAGCTTCCGGCCGATGTTGTCGCCGTATCCCTCGATTATTGCATTAAAGGCATAAATAAGGTTTATGAATTACAGCCACAAACGGTACGTTTGCAGCTGTAATTGCTTTTTAAGCATCAGCTATAATCGGTATATCACCGCATTGGCTGATATTATTATTGGTAGCTTACATTTAAAGTAATAGGTACGCTCAGCGCTTTTGAGATAATACAGTTAGCTTTAGCACCTTCGGCAATTTCTTTGAATTTTTCTTCAGACACACCATCAATCACTGAACCTTTTAGTTCCAGGTGGATGCCGGTTATGCTCAGCGCTTGCATGTCCAGGTCAAGGACAGCATCTGTACTCAGATTGCCCGGGGTAAAACCGGCTTGCGATAAAGCTGCGCCAACGGCCATAGTAAAACAGCCTGCATGAGCCGCGGCTATCAACTCTTCGGGGTTAGTGCCAACACCGTCGGCAAAACGGGTTTTAAATGAATATTGAGTATTGTTTAATACGGTACTTTGGGTTGACATTTCGCCTTTACCCTCTTGTAAAGTTCCATTCCAGTGAGCATGTGCGGTACGTTTCATAGTTTTAGTTTTAAATTTTTGTATATGTAAATATAGCGTTTTAATTTTTCAGCCGATAAACTGCTGTTAATTGATCGTTAATTTTGATGCCTGATTTCCGAGTTACAAACGAACCACAATGCGGTAGCCTTTTGGAGCTGACTGCAGTCCGGGTTGCCTGCAGACGCCCAGGCGATGATCCCATCAGGGCGTATCAGTAAAGCGCTCAAGCCTAATTGTTCTTTCGCACGGCCCGAAACATACTTTATTTGATCGCTATATTCACACGCAAAAGTTTTAAGCGAAGCGCTCCTCTCAAAATCAAGCAATATTCCATGACCATCGCGCATTAACTCACCAATTGTTAGACCGCTTTCCAACTCAAAGTTAGGAACGCTGTAGCCCATCAGTGGATGGCCGTCACCAAGATTGTAGTGTGTATGAACGCCCCATACCCGTCCCGCAAAATAGGTTGCGCCGTCGCGCGTATTTATCAGGTCGCGGATAATGGCATTGAGCGCACGGGCAGCCGGATCTGGTTTCATAATTGTAACCTGCGCGCGCGACCAATCCAGTACCTGTGCACCAATAGGGTGCCGTTCCGTCTGATAACTGTCCAATAAGCCTTCCGGAGCTTCCTCATGGATGGTTGCGGCCAGCTTCCAGCCCAGGTTCATAGCATCGCCCAGACCAAGGTTAAGCCCCTGACCCCCCAACGGTGAATGAATGTGCGCGGCATCCCCGGCTAAAAGCACCCGTCCGTTACGATAAGTTGTGACCTGCCGTGCCCGGTCGGTCCAGGTGGTTGCAATATGCAGGGTGCTTATAGTAACATCGGTACCTGACACACGACGCAGTACCTCCTGCACATGTTCAAGCGTGACCGGTTTTTCCGAACTATGAAATGCCCCGTTGTCAAAATCCTGTATCAGTATATAACCCGGCTGCGATTGCAGGTACATACCTGTCGGTGTCACATTGCGGCCCGGGTTTAGCTTCTCCGGGTCGGTTAGGTCAACACGGGTAGAGTAGCCGGTAAATTCGGGTTCAGTACCCGCAAATTCAAATCCGCCCGTTTTGCGAATAACGCTGCGGCTGCCATCGCAACCCACCAGCCATTTACTTTGAAAAGATCGGTCGTCCGACTGAACAATTATGCCATCATTGTTTTGTTGAAATCTGGTAACGGCAAATCCGCGTTTAATCTCAACACCCAGAGCCTCTGCGCGGCGGGTAAGCACCGTTTCAAGCTCTTGCATCTCAGAAATTAAACTCGTTTCCGTGGAGCCTGGCAGCCGATACTTCCACTGTGATGTATCAATATCGCCTTCATAAAATGGTATACCGGCAAAATGTCCAACCTGGCGCCGTAACCCTTGTCCGGTATTTTGGTGAGGGCTTTTAAGACGTTTATGTATCTCTAATTCATTTAGTAATCCACGGCGGTAAAGCGCTTCTATAGTAGGTGTCGACAGTCCGCGGATACCAAAAGGAATTTGCTTTAGGGGCGAATGCAGGTTCTCTGCCTTTTCCAGTACCAGGACTGAACATTTGGCTAGCGCCAATTCGCAGGCCAGGAACAAACCTACCGGCCCTGCGCCGGCAATGATCACATCGTAAATAAAATGAGTTTGTTCAGATTTATCGTTTTCAAGTGTTGCTTTCATAATAAAATGATTGAAACACAAAAGTCTGAATTGCCGCAGTGTCAGGCTTGTATAAATGCGACAAAATTATTGCTCACCACTTGTTTTCCTTTCTTTGCTTTCCGCGCGAATGTCGCGGGTGTAGTACCACTGTAGCGTTTAAACTCCCTGCTAAGGTGAGATTGATCTGTATAGCCCAACTCGTGGGCCAGGCCGGCCAGGTTGGTATTTGGATAATGCCATAATTGATTGCGTACCTGCTCGAAGCGCATTAAACCGGATACATCTTTAACCGAGTAGCCGGACGACTGCTTAAACTTCCTTTCCAATGTACGAACCGTTGCATGTGCCGCCGCCGCTACCTGGCTTACCGGCATGGTGCCGTTTGTTTCCCTCATGGCAACGCCTGCCTTAAATAGCAGACTATCATCAGCAACCTTTGTCCGCGCATCCAGGAAATATTGTTTTACCTGCTCCAGCGCCACATCTATCCTGCCGGCCTGAACACATTTATTCAAAACAGGTTGAAGCCTGGCGATAGGGTGCTCAAATATGCGCACACCGTCTTTACCAGATGGCAGTCCGAGCAAATCAAACACCGCCCAGGGGAAGCACCTGACACCAATGATCTCTAAACGGGTTTCCGTGTAAAAAACAACAGGCTGATTGAGCAGCCCCATTAAAAACGGTGATGGCAGTGGCTTCAGGCCTTCTTTGTATGAAATGCTATAAAGGCTTCCGAAATAAAAAATAATTTCGGCGTAGCCATCAGGTTGTACTTCAAAACTTAGTTCCGCTTCTCCAGAATCTCTTGTATTATGCCAAAAGCACTTTATGGTATCCCGTAGCTCTTCAGGAGATTCAAATTCTTGGTGCTGCATACGGAAAGATAACGATATTATTGTCTTAGATGCCCAATCTTATTACTTATGCCATTTCGCCCGGTCATATTGTACCGGCCATTGCACATCAACACCTAACTCATGTGCGGCACGTAGCGGAAAATAAGGGTCGCGCAGAAACTCGCGGGCCAGGATCACCATATCGGCTTGCTCATTTTGTATAATGTCATCAGCTTGTTTAGGCTCAGTAATCAAACCTACTGCACCGGTTAAAATACCGGTTTTGCGCAGCGCCTCGGCAAACTCAACCTGGTAGCCTGGTTTTAACGGAATAGGGGCTAACACATTACCACCTGATGAGCAATCCACCAGATCAACACCTTTATCTTTTAATATTTTTGCTAATGCGATGGAGTCATCGGCGGTCCAGCCGCCCTCCGTCCAATCGGTTGATGAGATGCGCACAAACAGCGGCTTCGATGCAGGCCACACTTGCTGTATGCTCTCCACAACCTCTAACAATAAACGAATGCGGTTTTCAAAAGAGCCGCCATATTTATCGGTACGTTTATTACTCAAAGGCGAATAAAATTCGTGGATCAGGTAACCATGTGCTGCATGGATCTCGATCACATCAAAACCGGCTGCCAGCGTACGTGCCGCCGCAGCCTTAAAATCAGCTTTGACTTTTTCTATGCCGGCTTTATCCAACTCGTGCGGCGCTTGTTCTTTGTCACTAAAGGCAAGGGCACTCGGAGCTACTGCTTTCCAGCCATTAGGCTGATCTGAAGGGATTTGCGCATTGCCTTTCCACGGTAGTTCATGACTGGCTTTCCGACCGGCGTGAGCCAACTGCGTACCGGCCAGTGCGCCCTGCTGATGTATAAAATCAGTGATTTCTTTTAATTTGGTAATGTGCTCGTCTTTATAAATACCCAGATCACCGTA
>DATCXS010000048.1:0-6528 GCA_036565645.1 Mucilaginibacter sp. | reverse complement strand
TAATGTATGGTGTGCCTTGATGATGATCATCGGCGCAGCAGCCTCAAAACCAACACGGCCTTTAATGCCAATAATCGTGTCGCCTACGTGAATATCCCGGCCAACACCATAAGGCTGAGCAATAGCTTGTAATTCCTGTATAACCTGAGTGGGATGATTGTAACGTTTACCGTCAAGCGCTACCAGTTCGCCTTTTTCAAAAGTTAGTTCGATATTTCTTTTGTCTGTCGATGTAACCTGAGTAGGCCACGCGTCCTCAGGTAAACCTAAGTTTGAAGTTAAAGTCTCTTTGCCACCCACCGAAGTTCCCCAGATACCTTTATTGATCGAATATTTGGCTTTCTCAAAGTTCATTTCAACACCATGTTTTTTCAGGTATTCTATCTCTGCCTCGCGGCTCAATTTCAAATCTCGGATAGGAGTGATGATGCCAACATCAGGGATCAGGATATTAAAGATCATATCAAACCTTACCTGATCGTTACCCGCGCCGGTACTGCCGTGAGCAACAAACTCGGCACCAATTTCTTTGGCATAATTGGCAATGGCGGTTGCCTGGCTAACACGCTCGGCACTTACAGACAATGGATAAGTATTGTTTTTTAATACGTTGCCGTATATCAGGTAGCGTACGCAGGTATTGTAAAAGTTTTCAGTTTCGTCAACCACATGGTGCGAGGTAACGCCCATTTCATAAGCACGTTTTTCAACCGTGTTTAACTCTTCGGCACTAAAACCACCGGTATTTACAATAACCGAATGCACTTCGTAACCCAGATCGCGGGTAAGGTATATACAACAAAATGAGGTGTCTAAACCCCCGCTATACGCTAAAACTACTTTCTTTTTATTTTCCATCGTTTGTTTTAATGTAGAGACGCAATACTTTGCGTCTCTAATGTTTCTTTTTGTAGAGACGCAATGCTTTGCGTCTTTAATGCATTACCTCTCTACAGTTGTTTTATTCAGGAGACACAAAGTATTGTGTCTCTACGGTTTTCTATTGCCCGAAACTTTTTATAGCAGCCTCAATGCGTCTGAAAAGATTGGCTTTTTTGGTCATCTTTTCCAAATTTTCCTGTTTCTGCTTTTCGGCGTCTAAAGCTTTTTCGGCCGGATCAAACAACATGGCCGTGCACATGCAGTTTTTACGCTCCTTCATGGTCAGAATGTCGTAATTCACACAGCTTTTACAGCCTTTCCAGAAATCCTCATCCTGCGTAAGCTCAGAATAAGTAACCGGTTCATAACCTAATTCCGAATTGATCTTCATTACGGCTAAACCTGTGGTTAAACCGAATAATTTCGCATCGGGGTATTTGGTCCTTGAAAGTTCGAATATTTTATGTTTGATAGCCTTTGCCAGTCCCACTTTTCTAAATTCGGGTGCTACGATCAAGCCGGAGTTAGCCACAAAGTCTCCATGGCTCCAGGTTTCAATATAGCAGAAACCGGCCCAGGTGCCATCTTTATGTAAGGCTATTACCGCTTTACCTTCCAGCATTTTATTGGCTACATATTCAGGCGAGCGTTGTGCAATGCCGGTGCCACGAGCTTTTGCCGACTGCGCCATCTCATCAGTAATGATGGGTGCATAGTCTACATGCTGTGCAGTAGCAACCTGAATATCGAAATCTTGTATAGTCATTGTAAATAGAAAAACTACCGTTAAAAATTGGCTGAGCCTTTAGTAATTAATGATTTTTTTGATGGAGAAGTTTTAAAAAACTCCGGTTGACGGGCAATAGGGCGTGCTGACACTTAAACCCGTGGCATATACAGCCTTCGTCGTGATGGGATAAATAAAACAGTTGAAACCAAAGCAGCAGCAACCGGAGCAGAAATTGCTCTCGCAGTAGGCTTATTTAAGGTTTGCAGTATCATTTTGATAGAATCTTGTTTTATTTAAAATTTGATGCAAAAGTTTGCATTAATTTTTATTTATGCAAGGAAAATTTCATTTAATAACATTAATATGAAAGTTTCAAGCCTGAGTTGTTAGCCTTGAGTCTAAAGTTGTGTCTTTCAAATAAAGCCTTATGGCTCATGACTTTGGACTTAAGACTAAAAACTTCATCGCTTAGCTACAATATCATCAATAATCATATCTGCGTGGATACGCGAATTTTCGATGAACCAAAGGTGGGTGTCCAAACCACCGCAGACTACGCCGGCAAGGTACAGGCCGGGCAGGTTAGTTTCCATAGTATCTGGATTGTATTGCGGGATGAATTTATCGTCGGACAGGAGCAGTCCCCATTTCTTTAATTGTTCGAAATTAGGCTTGTAGCCAGTCATCGCCATAACAAAATCATTAGGAATGGTGATCAGGCCCTCGGGTGTTTCGATGTCAACCTCATGCTCCTGGATAGCTACAAGATTAGAGTTGAAATAGGCTTTGATACTGCCTTCCTTAATGCGATTGATGATATCCGGCCTTACCCAATATTTAACCCGGTGACTGATCTCCTCGCCGCGGATAACCAGGGTTACATCAGCCCCTTTACGATAGGTCTCCAATGCTACATCAATAGCTGAATTGCTCGAACCTACTACAACCACTTTCTGCATAGCAAAAAAGTGTGGGTCTTTGTAGTAATGTTTTACTTTAGGCAGGTCCTCGCCGGGGATATCCAGGTTAACCGCGACATCATAAAAACCGGTAGATATAACAATGTGCCTGGCCTGGTAGGTATTTTTTTTGGTAACGACCGTATAAGCCTTGTTTTCACGCCTTACACCGGTTACTTCTTCAAAAAGATGGATAGGTAAGTGGTTAGACGTTGCTACGCGGCGATAATACTCTAAAGCCTCGGCACGCGTTGGTTTGTTGCTGATAGTCACAAATGGAATCCCGCCGATCTCCAGTTTCTCCGACGTCGAGAAAAAAGTCATCGTAGCCGGATAGTTGTATAGCGAATTTACCAAACAACCTTTTTCAATAATAACAAAACTTAAACCGGCCTTTTGCGCTTTCAGGCCGCAGGCTATACCAATCGGGCCACCGCCTATAATGAGTAGATCGAGCATTATAATTGAACTTTATGCAATTATAACCAGATTTAGAAGATTAAGTGTTGTAGTTTAAAAATCAGGCGCCCGAATATCTAATAATGAATTTAAAATGACTTATACCGGGTTTGACGAGGCAAATAAAATAAACACGCCGTATGTAATATATGGTGTTAAAGAAAGCTACAAAAACAAAATTTAAAAATATAACGGCCCGTTACTGCTACCAAACGGGAATTTGTTAGACCGGCCGTGGTTATGATAATCACTGGCACGGTGATCGCGATACATTTTTTGGTTTGTGTTTCTGTCGATGTGCAATTCGGCATTACCGGCTTCAGCCTTATCAGACTGGAAAACCATTGTGTTTTTTTTCTTCATGGTTAATCCTCCTAAATTGGTGTTAATAGAATTGCTCTATTAAATTTAAGAAGAACTATGCTGATTTGCAAGCGTTTTGTGAAAAATAAAGGCACAAAAAATGGGTAAGCTACTTTTATCGCGCCGCTCAACTCTCTACCCTTGCTGCGTTCCCACCCTGGGGGAGTTCAAGAGGAGCTGGCCGTAAAAGACTTACCCGCCGCAAATATAGAAAAATGTTACTGCCGGAGTTGAAAAATTGTTAAAAAACGAGGATGGCTATAGCTTTCCATTACAATCCACTGTATGCTTGGGTGTTATGTCTTGTCTGCCAATTTAGATAAATGTAAAAGCAACCCAAGAAGACATTTCATAGTATTAGCAATAAAAGAATTAAGCAACTCATTGCTTATGCTGGAGCAAATTGTCAACGCCGAAAAGGAACTTGAAAAGCTATTACCACAACGTCGATTGCAGAGCCGGCCACCGGCAGAGTTGATTTCAGCTGCGTTAAAGTGGTCTGAATTAGTTTGGCGGGAAGCAGAAACACTGGGCCCAATGCCGCTTACGCCAACACAAATAGCCAACGGACTTGCTATGCGTCACCAACCGGTTTTTATATGTGGCGTACATCGCAGCGGAACCACACTGGTGCAGAATCTGTTGGATAGCCACCCGCAGCTTTCAGTTTTACCTTCTGAGGGGACGTTTTATACAAATCAGGAGCTTAAATTAAAGCAACTGCCGCTCAGTCAACGCACAAAATATCTGGGTACCGAGTGGTTGCGACGAATGGTCAATCCCATCAATCAACAGCCGTATTGGCTTTTGGGGCAGTCGGGTGAATCCTCTTCGCCGTATGTGGATTTTGCAAGATATGTCTGGACCTGGTGGAACATCTTGCCGCATAACGAGAATACCCAATGGCCGCATTTGGCTATTGTATTGGCTTATGCATCATGTACCAACAACCTAACGGCCTTGGCATGGGTAGACAAAACACCTACCAACGAGCGCTTTTTACAACGTATCTGGTCAGAATTTCCGGAAGCTAAGATTGTGCATGTGGTACGAGACCCGATAGCGACACTAACCTCGCGTAAAGTCATGGAGCCGGGTATCACTTTGCGAAATGCTTTGCGCTATTTAAAAATATCCTACCGCGTAGCTACGGATGAGGTAATTACCAACGACCCGCGATTTTTTCTGTTGAGATACGAAGATCTTTGCGACGCTCCGGATGCTATGTTGCCTCAGTTAGCTCGTTTTTTAAATATCGACTTCGTGCCAGGCCTTCAACAAGCAACCACCGCCGGGATGCCTGCTTCTGCCAACAGCTCTTTTAAAAAAGATGCTTTATCAGGTACGATCTTGAAATCAGGCGAGCATTTGCAAAGGGAGGTTTTTACATCTGCCGATAAAAAGCTTATTGCTGCCTGCGTAGGCGCGGAAGCCGGACTGTTGGGTTATCCAATGGACAAAGTCGGTGGCTTCGATAAAGCTTATGCACACTTCAGATATGCATTATTACATTAACATCGCTTAAATGATCATACAATTTTGCGGATTATCCGGCAGCGGGAAAACAACTATAGCCAATGCGGTGCAGCAACTGCTGCAACAACGCGGTTTAGCCTGCGAAGTTATAGATGGTGACATCTACCGTAAAAATATCTGCGCCGGTCTGGGTTTCTCTAAAGCTGATAGAAACGAAAATATAAGACGACTGGCTTTTGTGGCCGATTTATTGTCGAAGCATAACATCATCACCATCATATCAGCTATCAATCCTTATGATGATGTCCGCCGTGAGATAACCGGACGCTATGCCGACGTTAAAACCGTTTATATTAATTGTGGCCTGGATGTGCTGATACAACGGGATACAAAGAATCTATACCATCGTGCCATGCTTCCGGCCAATCATCCCGACAAGGTAAATAACCTCAGCGGTGTCAATGACATTTTTGAGCCACCCCAAAATCCTGATCTTATACTTAAAACAGACCATGAGACCATAGATGTTTCTTCAAATGAATTACTGGACTTTATCCTGGCCTATTTAAAACAGGCTTGTTTGCTGACTATTTAACGGTTTAATAAGCGACTGTTTAGTCGGTGCTAAACTGTATTGCATTTTTCCATCAAACGGCAGTTCGGTATACGGTTGCCATTTGGCGTAGGTCACAAATGATTCACGTTGCAATACAGTTAATGCGTTAACGGTGAATGACTCCTGCCAATCGGTAGATTTAAAGCATGGCCAAAGCAATTCAAAATCAGCGACAGGGATATTACGGCAAATGGTAATATGCGGTACGCTGAATTCTTTGATCTTTAAATGATGTTTCAGCATCTTAAACCAATGGCTTGTTTTGGGCGAGTTGACAATACGAGCGTAGATGGTTCGGTAATCTTTGCCATGATTAAAATAATCAAATCCGTTAATGGTTAACGTAACCGGCGGGATAACGCACAAACGTTTCCTAAACTCCCGGATGCCGGGCTCGGTTAAAAAGGTCTTCTGTCGCGGCATGATGTTTACGGAGATATGCGCCGTTGAATATTCACTTTCATAAGTACCAATCACATCGGTAGCATAGTGTTTATGCTCGCGCACTACGGCTTTCACCCGTTCTGACGGAGAGAGCAGCATAAAGAAATCCATATAACCTTTCATTGCCAAAAAATTTAGTGGGAAACAATTTTACTAATATTTTTAGTAATTATGCAAATTTATTTTAAATTTGTGCTATGGAAGCAAAGCGATGGATAGTTCATATTGACCTTGATTCGTTTTTCGTGTCGGTTGAGCGCAAGTTTGATCCGGGTCTTATTGGTAAACCCGTTTTGATTGGCGGCTCGGCCGAGCGCGGCGTGGTGGCTTCGTGTAGTTATGAGGCACGTAAGTTTGGCATTCACTCGGCTATGCCTATGAAGCGGGCAATGAAGTTATGTCCGCATGCTACGGTTATCCGTGGCAGCCACGGCCGTTACGGCGAGGCTTCACGCGAGGTTACCCAGATCATTCATGATAGTGTGCCGCTGTATCAAAAAACATCTGTAGACGAGTTTTATATCGACCTGACCGGCATGGATCGATTTCATGACTGCTATCAGATAGCCAGCGATTTGCGCCAGCGCGTAATGCGCGAA
>DATCXS010000251.1:0-4385 GCA_036565645.1 Mucilaginibacter sp. | reverse complement strand
CAGCCGATATCAAAATAGCTATAGCCATAGTTAACGCAAATTGACGGTAGAAAATACCTGTCGATCCGGTCATGAAGCTCACCGGTAAGAACACGGCTGCCATAACCAGGGTGATTGATATAATAGCACCTGTAATTTCGTGCATGGCTTGCGTTGTTGCCGCTTTGGGCCCAAGGCCCGGATTATGCTCCATTTTAGCATGTACCGCCTCGACGACGACAATGGCATCATCTACCACAATACCTATTGCCAGCACCAGCGCAAACAGTGTTAACAAGTTAACCGAAAACCCAAACAGGTTCATGAAAAAGAACGTACCTATAATAGCCACCGGAACTGCTATAGCCGGAATCAGGGTTGATCTGAAATCTTGCAGGAATATAAATACCACAATAAATACCAGCACAAATGCCTCGATCAAGGTGTGCTCCACCTGTTTGATCGACTCGTCAAGGTCTGTTTTGGTACGATAGAATTGGTTGTATTTAATACCGACAGGGAAGTCTTTCGATGCTTTCAGCAACAACTTATCAATAGCTATCTGTATCTCGTTAGCGTTTGAGCCTGACAGCTGTATCACACCAATGATCACACCATCGTGCCCGTTAAGGTGACTGGCGCTGGTATATGAATAAGTACCCAGCTCAACCCGTGCAACGTCTTTTAAATGCAGCACAGAACCATCGGCATTTGCGCGGATAGCGATGTTTTGATAGTCCTCTGGCTTGGTAAGCTTGCCTTTGTATTTAATTACATATTCAAATGCTTCTTTACTTTGCACGCCCAGTTTACCCGGTGCAGCTTCCAGATTTTTGTCCTGAATGGCGGCCATTACCTCGGCCGGCGTAATTTTGTGAGCTGCCATTTGGCTCGGATTTAGCCAAACACGCATAGAGTAGTCTTTAATACCACCAAATATCTGGGCCGAACCTACACCCGGAATACGTTTAATTTCGGGGATAATATTGATCTGTGCGTAGTTAGCAACAAAGGTCTGATCATATTTTTTCGGATCCTCTGTATAGATCGCGATAGCACCAATGAAGCTGTTTTGTTGTTTGGTGGTAGTAATACCGTATTGAAGCACCTCGGCAGGCAACTGACTTGAAGCTTGCGATACACGGTTTTGAACGTTTACCGCTGCCTGGTCGGGGTTGGTGCCTTGTTTAAAGTAAACGGTAATACCCAGGGTACCGTCGTTGCTGGCGGTTGATGTCATGTAGGTCATGCCTTCTACACCGTTTATCGCTTCCTCTAACGATGGCGTTACAGAACGTAAAATAGTTTCGGCATTTGCGCCCGGATATACGGCTGATACCAATACCGCCGGAGGGGCTATATCAGGAAATCGTTCTAATGGCAATTTGCTGAGGCCAAGCACGCCTACTATCACCAGCAATATGGAGATAACAGTTGCCAGTACCGGCCTTTTTATGAATATATTGAACATGATGTTGTGTTTTGGTAGAATCAAGAGCTTAGAATAAAGAGTAAAGACAACTTATTGTCGACGCTCCGTCTTTATTCTTTATTCTAAACTCTTTACTCTTTATTCTAAACTCTTGATTCTTTACTCTTTACTCTATGTTAGTGTTAGTTTTTAGCAACCTTGTCAGCTGCTTTTTGCGGAACTATTTTGGCGCCTTCCTGCAGGTGATCCATACCGCTCAGCACAATCTCGTCGCCGGGTTTCAGACCGTCCTTAACCAGGTAGTTGCCGCCGTTTTTACCGTCAATGGTGATAGGCACCTTTTTAACCTTATTGCTATCCGTTAAAGCAAAAACAAACACTTTATCCTGCATCTCTACAGTGGCCGACTCCGGCACGATCAAGGCATTGTTGTGCAGCAAGCTCAGGCGTATCTTGCCGGTATTACCCGAGCGAAGCAAGCCCTGCGCATTGGGGAAACTTGCGCGTACGGTAATGGCCCCGGTGGTTTTGTCAAACTGCCCGTCAATCATATCTATCCTACCTTTCAGCGCATATTCGCTGTTATCGGCCAGTAATAAGGCTACCGGCGGCAGGTGGTTCAGCTTATCTTTCAGGGTGTGGCCGGCATATTCTTCTTTAAAGCCTATAAAGTCTTTTTCGCCCAAAGAGAAGTAAACGTGAACGTTATGCACGTCAGAAAGCTGCGTCAGCGCCTCCACGTCCTGCGGAGACACCAGGCTGCCTTGTTTCTTCAACAACCGGCCTATATAACCCGATACCGGCGCGGTAATGGTGGTGTAGCCTAAATTAATTTTTGCTGTCGCGACAGTTGCTTTGGCCTGCTCAATATTGGCTTTCGCTATCTGGCGGGCAGCAACGGCAGTTTTTAATTGATAGTCGGACACTACTTTATTTTGCACCAGCGGTGTAAGCTTGTCTATTTCTAATTGTGCATTTACCAGGGCAGCTTCAGCGGCGTGCTGGGTGGCTAAGGCATTATTTAAAGCCGCACGGTAAGGCTGGTCATTGATCTTGAACAAAGGCTGACCGGCTGAAACCGATGCACCCTCGTCAACAAAAACGCGGTCTAAAGCGCCGCTTACCTGCGGGCGGATCTCTACATTAACTGCACCTTCTATAGAGGCTGGATATTCCTGGTAAGTGGTTACCGATGCTGTTTGCACCGTTTGTACCGGCAAAGCCGGTGGTGGTGGCGCCGTTTGGGCGGCCGGAGCGCTTGAGCAACTGCTGATAAATACCAGCGCCGCCAACGCTATCAGAATTGCTATAACACTGTTAATTTTTTTTACAGTGTTAAATGAATACGGAAGTGATTGACTTGTCATGATGTTATTATTTGTTAGTAGATGTTACAATTTGATTAAGTTTATTTAACAATGTTAAATAGTTTAACAACGTTACTGTCGGGTTAAATTTTTTTATCCTTTTATCGAACGGATAATGCCGGTAATGGCAGTTTTAAGAACCTCCTGATTAGTTTCGTCAGTATTGCCCCTGTCAACCATATTAATGGAGATCAAACCATGTATAACCGACCAAAAGGTGTAATATTTCGTACAAACCTCTTCTTCGGTGCCAACGTGGGGCAGCATCAGCTCCACAATAACATCCCAGATCAGGTCCATAGGTCTTTCAGATTCGGGCATGATCTTAGCCCGCTCACAACAGCTGATCTTAACGCCGTACATTACCTGGTATAATTCGCGCTCGGCAAAAGCAAAGTTCCAATAGGCCAGCCACATGGCTTCCAGCTGCTTAGCCGGCAAGCGGTGCTTATTCTTCGCTTCTTCCAGTTGTTTGGCCAGCAACAAAAAGCCTTTGCGGGTAAGCTCCATCAAAATGGCGTCTTTGTTAGCATAGTATTCGTAAATAATAGGCGCCGTATATTCAATCTCGTCGGCTATTTTACGCATACTCAAAGCATCCCATCCCCCCTCTTTTACAATTTTAAGCGAGGCATCCAGTATGTTGCACCGGGTCTCTTCTTTTAACCGTAATATTCTGTCTTTACTTGCCATTGTCTTATGACGCTAAATTATTTAACACCGTTAAACGGCACAAATGTATATCGGTATTTTTAATTATTTGCCATCTGTTTGTCATGAAACTTAACAGTGTTAAATTTTTTTATGCACCATAAATATATACCTTTATTGTATGGAATCTAAACCCAAAATACAGTCACGTAAGTATTTAATGCAAGGTGTATGGATATTATTGATACTCCTTTTAGGCTTTTCATTCTTTACACCCCGTTTTATTGAATATGCGGATAATGATTTTGTCCGTGGCCTTCCAGGCATCATTAATTTTATTGCCGTACCCATTTTAGTTATCACGGCGCTTATATTAAGCAAGGGCAAATTTAAATTCTATTTTATTTTGTTGGGCATACTGGCACAGTTTGCAGCATTTATGATATCGGGCATTATAAACGTCAGGGACAAATACAACGACCTACAAGCCAACGGCGTTTGGGGAACAGCAACTGTGATTGCCAAAAAGCACTACAAATTAAGAGGCGAAATCCACTGGCAAATAAAATGCACCTTCCGTGCCGACAACCATCCTTTTGAAACCAGGTTTGAAAGCGACAATAGAAACACCTATAAAATAGGCGACGCCATTGATATTCTTTACGACCACGATTTCCCCAAAATTTACCGGTTGAAAAAGGTATATTAAACGAGCTTTCCCTCCGGGCCGACTGTACGCTTATCCGCTTGCAAGCTTACCAACCCAACCTAAATCCTCACCGGAAGGGGGGATTAAAAACCAAATAAGCAATCGCACTCAAAGAGTCTCCCCACCAGGGAGACCCGATAGCTATCGGGTTAGAGGGGGCTTTATGCCTACTCAGTTTTTTATCTCTTGTATCGCTTTAATTAAATTCCACCCTACCTCATTCCCGTTGCTTGCATTGTTTGTTAAA
>DATCXS010000066.1:0-4470 GCA_036565645.1 Mucilaginibacter sp. | reverse complement strand
ATCAGGAAGAACTGCCTGTCATGAAGCGCTTTGCCCTGCATGCCTATCAGGTTACCTTTAAAAAAGTAGATGGCGAATCGATCACGATACACGCCCCATATCCGAAGGATTTTGAAACGCTGTTGAAGTTGCTGGAAAAGTTTGATAGTTAAAAACGCGACTCTTTTATAACCTTAAATTATGCGTAATTACGTTATCGGTTTATTGCTATTATGTGCATTTAACAACTGCACACAGGCACAGGTAATTATTAAGAGCAACGACCCGCGGATACATTACATGGGGCGTACTGATAAAAGCGGTGATGCGGCAGTATTGTCGTGGCCGGGCAGTTCCATCAGCATAAATTTTAATGGTACCGGCGTAAAAGCGCTGTTAAAGGATCAGCACGGCGAGAACTTTTATAATGTGATTATTGATGGAAAAGTAACTGCCAAAATACATTTAGATACCGCAAAAAAAGAATACACGCTGGCACAGGGGCTGTCAATGGGACGGCATAATTTGCAACTGTTTAAGCGTACCGAATGGACAATGGGTAAGACCTATTTTTACCAGCTGCAATTTGACGATAAAACCAAAGTACTAACTGCGCCGCCAATAAAGAAACGTAAGATTGAGTTTTTCGGTAATTCGATTACCTGTGGATATGCTGTTGAAGATTCAACTGGAAAGGATAGAGGGACGGGGCCTTTCGAGAATAATTACGTAAGCTATGCAGCTATAACCGCCCGGCATTTTAATGCCGAATATTATTGCACCGCTCGTAGTGGTATAGGGGTAACCATAAGCTGGTTTCCGCAGACGATGCCAGAAATGTATGACCTGATAGACGGCAATGACGCAACCCGCAAATGGGATTTTACCAAATATCAGCCTGATCTTGTCGTCATTAATTTATTTCAAAACGATTCCTGGTTGGTTAAACAGCCTAATCATTCAGAATTTAAGGCTCGTTTTGGCACAACGGCTCCAACTGATGCGCAGATTGTAAAAGCGTACAGCAATATGGTCAAATCTATCAGAAGCAAGTATCCTAAAGCACAGATCATCTGCGCACTGGGTAACATGGACGCCACCCAAAGCGGTTCGGTATGGCCCGGATATATTGAAAAAGCTGTCGCCAATTTAGGCGATAAAAAGATATCAACCTGTTTCTTTCCCTATAAAGGCACACCCGGTCATCCCAACACAAAAGAACAACAAGCCATGGCCAACCAGTTGATCAACTTTATTGATCAGCATGTAAAGTGGTAGTAAAGCGGGTGTCAGGCTGAGTTATAAAATCCGCAGCCTCGAAGGTGAAATAACAATATTTTAAAGCAGGAGTTACTTATGTCATGGGTGAGTTCCCGAAGCATGAGCGCAAAGACCAATGAACGCATATTAGTCCACCTTAGAGGACATGCCCCCTTTATAATTTACTCCTCCCCAACCTTTTGCTGGTCAGGTAATTCTCCCGGCCCGGGGATGTTGGGCTTGTCGTTGCTTTCGCCGTCATTATCAACGGTGCCTTCCTTATAAACCGGATTTTCGCCGGGTTTAAAGTTGGTTTTTTCCGGGTGTTCTTCGGCGGGTTCGGTACGCTTAAAGTAAGCGTTGGTATAACCTGCATTTTGAGACGGATTGTTTTTATCATCGCCTGCCGGGGTGACATTGTTTGAGCCAAAGTTTTGGCCCCCCATAGGTTCACCTTCAGCAATTGGCCGTTTGTTGTTAAACCGTGTCAGATCTTTTTCTTCTTTATTGTTATCATCATCCACGCGATAGGCATTGGGCTGGTCTTGTCCGGTGTCTTTACTCTTTTCATCCTGCAAATCATTATCTTCAAATAACATAATCTTTGTTTAATGGTTATATAGTAGTAATACGTGGTTTTGCCAATTGTTTTTGTGTATTACGATTTAGTAGATTATTAAATCAATTATAACCCATGAACAAAGTTTTTAATAATGCAGACGATGCCGTGCACGACGTACATGACGGCGCCTCGATGTTAATAGGCGGTTTCGGTTTATGCGGACTGCCTGAAAATTGCATTGCTGCACTGGTAAAAAAAGATGTGAAGGAACTGACCTGCATATCCAATAATGCCGGTGTCGACGACTTCGGCATCGGCCTCATGCTGAAAGGGAAGCAGGTAAAAAAGATGATTGCCTCATACGTAGGAGAGAACGCAGAATTTGAACGCCAACTACTAAGCGGCGAATTGGAAGTTGAACTGATACCGCAGGGTACATTGGCCACGCGTTGTATGGCGGCCGGTTATGGTATGCCTGCAATATTTACACCCGCGGGTATCGGTACTGAGGTAGCCGTGGGCAAAGAGGTGAGAAACTTTAACGGCAAAGACTATTTGATGGAGCTGGCTTTTGATGCCGACTTCGCCATTGTTAAAGCCTGGAAGGGTGATACGATGGGGAACCTGATTTACCGCGCCACGGCGCGGAATTTTAATGCAGTAATGGCCCTGGCAGGAAAGGTTACCATTGCCGAAGTAGAAGAACTGGTTGAGCCGGGCGCATTGGACCCAAATTATATCCATACGCCGGGGATATATGTGCACCGCATATTTCAAGGGACAAATTATGAAAAGAGGATAGAGCAGAGAACCGTCAGAAGATTTGAAGATTAGTTAATTTGAGGATTTGAAAATGATTTATGAGAGACGATAAGGAAAATTTGATTGTTACATTGACGTTCCAGTTTGCTTTAGATATTATAAAATTTGAGCAAGAGCTTGAAAGCGAACATAAGTATGTGATTGCAAAACAGATTTTAAAATCTGGTACTTCCATTGGTGCCAATGTCCGCGAAGCGCAAAATGCGGAAAGTAAAAGTGATTTTATTCATAAATTAAAAATTGCCGCTAAAGAGACCGATGAAACGGAATGGGAAAAAGTCAAAATCATAAATAAGGTGCTTTCTAAAATAATTTCAAGTTCAAAATCCGGCTAATTAGTGGTCAATAAATTTTCAAATTAAACACATCCTCAAATTTTCAAACCATTAAGTTATGCTTGACAAAATCGGAATAGCAAAACGCATTGCTAAAGAAATAAAAGACGGCTACTATGTAAACCTGGGTATTGGTATACCTACGCTGGTTGCCAATTATATCCCCAAGGATATGGACGTAGTACTGCAATCAGAAAACGGACTGCTCGGAATGGGGCCATTTCCGTTTGAAGGCGAGGAAGATGCCGACCTGATTAATGCCGGCAAGCAGACCATTACGATGTTGCCCGGAGCGGCAATATTCGATTCGGCGATGAGTTTTGGGATGATCCGCGCCAGGAAAGTAAATTTAACCATTCTGGGTGCTATGGAAGTTTCAGAACACGGCGATATAGCCAACTGGAAGATCCCCGGCAAAATGGTGAAAGGCATGGGCGGTGCAATGGATCTGGTAGCATCCGCAGAAAATATCATCGTAGCCATGCAGCATATTAATAAAGCCGGAGAATCAAAACTGTTGCCCCGATGCGATTTGCCTTTAACCGGCGTTCGTTGTGTAAAAAAAATTGTTACTGAACTGGCCGTACTGGACGTTTTACCACAGGGCGGATTTAAACTCATAGAACGGGCACCGGGAGTATCTGTTGAAGAAATTAAACAAGCTACCGCCGGAAGGTTGATTGTTGAAGGTGATGTACCCGAAATGGCGATTTGAGCCTCATGTATAAACGTCCTCATTGCGAACAAGCAATCAACTTACTGGTCGAAGTTTAGCGATAGCGTAACTTCGTCCTACAATATAGCAAGCATTATGCTTGCGTGGTCTAAGTTACATTTCATTAACTTAGACCAGTGAGGGACGTAGTGGGAGAAGATTAATGTGTGATATGCCGAAACAGGTTAAGATTGCCGAAAACATTACGCTTTATTTAGCACCCGCTCCCTCAAATCCTCAGAAATCTCATCAGTAACAGCCTGGATACCTTCGGCTGTATTAGAGTTATTAATAACCACTTTATGGCAACCGCCCTTATAAGGCAACAAGAATTCTTTATAAGCAGGTACTACATGGTTTTCCCATTTGTACATCACATCGTCGTGCGAGTAGCCGCGCTCAATTAAATCTCGTTTTAAGCGGCGTTCAAGAGCTACAGCTTCATCGGCATCAATGAAGATGCGCATGTTTAACAGTTCTTCAATTGGTTTAAAGTGGAAGATGAACAAACCCTCAATGATCAGGATCGGTGCTGGTTTGATCTCCAGCATCTGCGGCACGATGTTAGGGTTGTTAAAGGTGTATTCTTTTTTGTAGATCACCTCGCCTGCGATTAACTTTTTGATGTCCTTTTCAAATTGCCTGGCATCGATGGTCGCTGGTTTGTCGAAGTCGTATAGCTTATTTTCCTCGGGCGTCATGTTATGCGCTACCGGGAAATAATAATCATCCTGCGATACCAGGCAAACTTCATCAGCCGAAAAATGATCTAAAAACCGCTTTAAAAAAAACGTTTT
>DATCXS010000103.1:0-2463 GCA_036565645.1 Mucilaginibacter sp. | reverse complement strand
CCAGTATGAGCCGCCTAACAAGTTATTCAGCACGTAATAATTATTTCTGTGATAACCTCTCAAATCGATACCTGCTAAGAAATTGATGTCTTTTACAGTTTTTTTGAAAGTACTGATCAAACCATATTGATAGTGGTCATTCTGAGCCTGATTGATGTAAGTTGTTGATTTTCCGTCTGGATTAGCTTTGTTAGTAGCTACTATTGCGTCAAAATCAATCGGAGAATAAAAATCACCAATTCTTGGAGCAGTAGCTTGATCTGGAGTTAAACCAGCTTGCGAACCCGTTAAATAAACCGCAGCACCGGTACCGTATGAACCATATAAGATAGTTGATAACGATGAAGTTTCGTTAATTTTCCAGTCATGGCTCAATGATAATAACGGCTTGTTATAGCGATTGATCTCAGCACTGTATTGTTTGCCATATAACACGCCCCAGTCAGAGTTGAATCTTTGCTCGCCTTGAGGTGCGGCCCGATAGGTGTTAATAGTTTGATAGGTGTAGCGTTGGCCGTGGCTTTGCGATGCACCCATAAAGTTTAACGATAAAGTTTGATTTTTGCTCAAGATTTTTGAAATGTTGGCAAAGTAGCTGTAACCTGTGTAATACAAACCTTCAGCATTACCATCGCCCTGACTTTTTGATAATAAGAACGAAGCCGCCCAACCGTCAGATGTTAAACCTGTAGCGTACGAAAAACTTGTTTTTGTAGCGCCATAACTGCCTATAGATTGTGATATTGTACCACCCTGCTCTCTTTCTAAACTTTTTGTAGTGATGTTAATAGTGCCACCTAGCGATGGAACGGCCACACGCGAAGCACTTAAACCACGTTGTACCTGCATTGAGGTAGTAACGTCACTCAATCCGGCCCAGTCGTTCCAGAAAATTTTTCCCGCTTCAGGATCCTGAACAGGTAAACCGTTAATTAATAAAGCAAGGTTGTTGCTGTTAAAACCACGGATAGCGATCCTTGAGTCGCCAAAACCACCGCCTGCACGACTTACAGTCACACCTGGTGTAGATTTTAAAAGTTCAGGAAACTCGGCACCAGCGCCCTTTTCTTCAATATATTTTGCGCCTACTGATGATACAGCAATAGGAGTTTGCCTGTCAATTGCTAATGATTGGTTGGCAGAAACCACCACTTCGCTTAATGCGCCGGATACCGGCTCAATAAAAATAGTACCCAGGTCATTACTGGTAGCAACAATTTCTTTGGTAACATAACCAATGTAGCTAATTACTAAAGTGCTTCCGCTTGGAGCACTTAGTTTGAATGATCCTGTAAGAGACGCAGATGTAGCGTTTGTTGTGCCCTTAACCCCGATAGTAGCGCCAATTAATGGCTCTTTGGTTTGGGCATCAAGCAACTTGCCTGTTATTACACCATCCTGAGCAAATGCTCCGGTAGTAAAAACGCTAATAAAAAGAATAAGTAAAAACTTCCTCATACGTTGTTTTGTTTTGAATTTGTTTAACTAAAAAATTGCAGTGACAAATATACTTGTTAAGCTAATGCATTAGGTTAATTTCATGTTACCAATTGCAATATTTTTTTATGTTTTTATTAACATTCTATCAGTTATTAATCAAAATACAAAATTTTATGGGTTACCGGGTATGAATTTCATACCAAAATATAGATTTTTTCTTTATAGTTAATCTATCGTATTTATAGATTTTGTAGCTATTAAATGATACTTAAATGATGCAAATAAACCGATGCTGTTTTCTGCTTTCAGCGGTTTTACTTAGCTTTGGCTCGCAAATATTTAAAATAAGAACGAAACTACGAATATGGACTACGATGTAATTGTTATAGGGTCGGGCCCGGGCGGCTATGTTGCTGCAATCCGCGCTTCCCAGCTTGGTTTAAAAACTGCAGTAGTTGAAAGAGAATCTTTGGGAGGCATCTGTCTTAACTGGGGATGTATCCCAACCAAAGCATTACTAAAAAGCGCCCAGGTTTTTGAATATCTCAACCATGCCTCTGATTACGGCATCAACGTAAACGGTGGCGAGGTTGACTTTGAGTCTGTTATTAAAAGAAGCCGCGGCGTTGCCGACGGTATGAGCAAAGGCGTTCAGTTTTTAATGAAGAAAAACAAAATTGACGTTATAACCGGTACCGGAAAATTGAAAAATAAAGGCGTTGTCGAAGTCAAAACTAACGACGGTACTAAAGAATATAAAGCTAAAAACATCATATTAGCTACAGGTGGTCGTTCGCGCGAATTGCCTAACCTGAAGCAGGACTTTAAAAAAGTTATAGGTTATCGCCAGGCTATGATATTGCCTAAAAAACCTGCTACAATGATTGTTGTAGGATCGGGCGCTATCGGTATTGAGTTTGCATATTTCTATAACTCAATTGGTACCAAAGTTACTGTGGTTGAGTATCTGGACAACATCGTTCCACTGGAGGATGAAGAGGTATCAAAAACATTGGCTCGTGT
>DATCXS010000449.1:0-13936 GCA_036565645.1 Mucilaginibacter sp. | reverse complement strand
CAAATGTGTACGGTAATCCTAAGTTAGGTGGTAATAACCGGCTCCAAACGCAAACTAACGTTGACACTATTGCCTCGGGCGTCTCAAAAAACAGTACATCCAAACAGATCATTGCAAATGCCCCGGTTAAAAAGATCCCGCTTGCTAACCATAGTTTATATGATAGCCTGGCCAACACTAGCACCGCGGAGGAAAGAACAAAAACAGACCATAATCTGGTATATGCGCTTGCTATTCATCCTTCGGTGGGAAATAAAAAATTGAGTTTTGGTGCAGGTGTAGAAGTTTTTTATCCTGTTAGCGATCATTTATCTCTGGGCAGTGGTGTAGGCTTTGCATCATTACACGCCGAGACCGGAAATAACGGAAACAATGCTATCAGACAGCTCCAAAGCAGTAACCTGGATGTTAATGGCATCGAATTGCCCATAAACTTTAAATATCAGGTAAACGGCGAATTTTATGTAAACGCCGGAATATCTGCGTTAGCCGTTTTAAACAACCAGCTGGCCTATCATTACTTTACGCCGACAACTCAAACAGTTACCCAGTTTGACGGCAAAGGCAGCCCGCACCAGGCTATTCAACTTGCCAGTGCCAAAAGCACCGAACAAAGTAAAGAGCAAATAGCCAGCTACATTGGCTTTTATACCTTTTCGGCAGGTAAAAAGCAAACTTTTGGTAAAAGCCAGCTTAATTTTGGGCCATTTATCAAAATACCTTTTAACCCTATATCCTCGCAAAACATTCGGTTTACTCAAGGTGGCTTTAGCTTAAGTTTTAGCTTTTAATAAAAGACAAACTGAAAGACGCTATTTAATATATAGGCTATCAGCTACTGTTTAACCGGCACAATCTCAATCTTGTGTACAACCGGTTTGTTAATAGCATAAATTTTATCAATCAGCACATCCATTTCTTTTTGCCAGGCATCGCGCAGCGCAACATAGCGGGCACGGCTATAGGTATCTTTATTGGCATTCAGAAAAATATCTTTGGCCGAATATTTCTTTACCGAATCTAACGCAGCGTTGCTGTCATTGTGCAGTAATCCTTTTCCTTTCAGAAAATCATACTCCACCCAAACATACATGCGTATGCGGCGCTCAATATCCCAGCGTTCCTCGTTCAGCTCCCGTATTTGGATAGCCTGTTGATATTGTGGTGTGTTAGAAATTTGTGCCATATTAATGCCTGACGACAGCTCGACAGCCGTAAAGCTATTCATACGTTCGCCGTCGATTACCAGATCGTACTTGCCACCTTTCAAATTTTTAACTGTCAGCAGCTCCTGGTTAAACCCTTTCATAAAAGGCACTACCTTCAAAGCGTCCGATTGGGAAAAACGACTGCCCCAACCCCGCGGTAAAGTATCTAAAGGATAGGGTAAAGATTTAGCCAGATAGTTAAAGCTAATTCCATTGTTTGTTGCTGTCACGCGGCTAACTGTACTATTAATCGCTTTTTCAACCTTCTTATCAGCCGCATTCACACTGATGTCGGCAACTACATTATTGGCCAGGCCCTGCGCCTTTAAAAACAGGTACGCCATTACAAGGTGACCATTATTATCAGGATGTATCCTGTCGTTTGGTGTTAAGCTAAAGGCGGTGTCGCGCAGTTGACCCTGTTTGTTGATGGAATCCATCGGGTGGTAAAAATCAACAAATCCCCAATGATTATTTTTGGCCGATTCTTCCTGGTGTGCAACCATTTTGGCCAATTGCACGCTCTTGCCCGGATAGTAATTTTTTGAAGAGAACTTAGTAGTCTCGTCATAAGGCGAACCACCAATCAGGATAGTGCGGATCTTAGGCATTGATTTTAACCGATTTTCCAGTTTGGCATAAGTCTCATAAGTATTCACCAGGCGCTTATCCATAAAACCCTGCGCGTCTTTGCGGTACCATTCAAAATAACCGCTGTCATTCATGCCCCAGGTAAGGGTTAATACGGTTGGTTTTTTTGAAAGCACATCGTAGTCAAACCTGTCGGCCATCTGGCCTATTACATCACCGCCAATGCCCGCGTTAAAACAAGTGATGCGGCGCGTTGGATAATGCGTCATGTAATACAGCCAGATGTAAGCGTGATAACGCCCGCCGTCTGTTATGCTGTTGCCTACAAATACCACCCTGTCGCCTTGTTTAAAGGGCCGCACAGTTTGGGCGGGCGAAGAAAAGGTGACGCATAGGCACAAGCCGAGTGCTGTTATAATTGATCTCATGAAAATGGTTATTAGGTATTAATTGGTTGGGCCAAATATAGCATAAGCATTTATTTAACCTAACAGCAATACGTATATTTCAGTTATAATTGAGGTTGATTTGATTATAATTAAACCTCTATATTTGACTGCTAAAATGCCAGGGACGTAATAAAATATCTTTGGCAAAACAAAAACGTATTACATTTATTTTCTATCATAACTACTAACATACAACAACCCAATTATATGCAGGAATTAGATCCCACCGTTTTAAGCAAGGCCCAATCATGGCTTGATGGAAATTATGATGCTGACACCAAAGCCGAAGTTCAGCGCCTTATTGATACCAATGCCACTACCGAACTGACTGACGCGTTTTACCGCGACCTGGAATTTGGTACCGGTGGTTTAAGAGGCATTATGGGCGTTGGCTCTAACCGTATTAATAAATATACTATAGGCGCAGCCACCCAGGGCCTGGCTAACTTTTTAAAGAAAACCTACCCCGGCGAAAAGGTAAGCGTAGCCATAGCACATGATAGCCGTAATAACTCTGATGTATTTGCTAATATTACTGCCGATGTTTTCTCGGCTAATGGCATACACGTTTATTTTTTCCATGCGCTTCGCCCTACTCCCGAGTTGTCGTACGCCGTTCGCCGCCTTAAGTGCAAAAGCGGCGTAATGCTTACTGCATCGCATAACCCTAAAGAGTACAATGGCTATAAAGCTTATGGTGCAGATGGTGGGCAGTTTGTTGCACCTTATGATAAAGCGGTGATGGATGAGGTAGCCGCCATTTCAAGTATCGACGATATTAAGTTTAACCGTATAGCTGAAAATATTGAGATCATTGGCGAGGAGATTGATCACGAATATATCGCCAGGATCACCGAACTTTCAGTATCTCCCGAAGCTATTAAGCGTCAAAAAGATCTGAGTATCGTTTTCTCGCCTATCCACGGTACCGGCATCACTTTGGTGCCGCCGGCTTTACGCAGCTTTGGTTTTGAAAACGTGACCGTTGTTCAGGAACAGGCTAACCCCGACGGCAATTTCCCTACCGTGGTTTATCCCAATCCGGAGGAAAAAGAAGCCTTAACCCTGGCACTTAAAAAAGCTGCCGGGATCGACGCTGACCTGGTTTTGGCTACCGACCCCGACGCCGACCGTGTAGGCATCGCCGTAAAAAATACCGACAACGAGTTTATTCTGCTTAACGGTAACCAGACTGGCAGTTTACTAATCAATTACCTGCTTACCGCCTGGGAAGACAAAGGCAAGCTTACCGGCAAGGAGTATATTGTTAAAACCATTGTAACTACTAACCTTATCGAAGAAATTGCCAAAGCCAAAAACGTAACTTATTATAATACGCTTACCGGCTTCAAATATATCGGTCAATTAATGACTGAATTTGAGGGCAAACAAACTTTTATTGGTGGCGGCGAGGAAAGTTATGGTTACTTAATTGGTGAATTGGTAAGAGACAAAGATGCTGTAGTTTCGGCAGCGTTTATTGCCGAGATGACCGCCTTTTATAAAGATAAAGGCAGCAGCTTGTTTGAAGCCATGATAGATATGTATGTGCAATATGGTTTCTATAAAGAAAAGCTGATATCGATCACCAAAAAAGGCAAAACCGGCGCCGAAGAGATCAAGTCGATGATGGAGAAATTTCGCACCAACCCACCGGCAACTTTGGGTGGCTCAAAGGTGGTGAAGGTAAAAGATTACGAAAGGCAAGTAGAGACCGATCTGACCTCAAATACCACCTCGCCTATCGAACTGCCGGTATCTGACGTATTGCAGTTTGTTACCGCCGATGGCAGTATTATTTCTGCGCGCCCATCAGGTACCGAGCCTAAGATCAAATTTTATTGCAGCGTTAACGGCAAACTGGCCGGCAAAGAAGTCTATAAACAGACAGATGCTGAACTAAACGCTAAGATTGATAATATCATTAAAGATCTGGGGGTGTAAAAACGTTTAAGTTATCCTATTGGTCGCTTTTAACTACCAAATACACTTTTGGCTTTTTTTATGGTTTTTTCCAGGTCGATGCCCTTTCCCAATACGCCTTTAAATAGATCGCCGGTCTCTTTTAACCTGTCCGAAGTATTAAAAATGGTAAAATGCTTCATGGTAAGGCCGGGTTTTACTTCATCCCACGTAAGCGGCATGGACACGGTGGCACCCACTTTGGGACGTAATGAATAGGGCCCGGCGATGGTAGCCCCCGGGCGGTTTTGCAAAAAATCGAGATACATCTTTCCTTCGCGTTTGGCTATCATACGTTCCAGGCTGGTGTAGTCAGGTATTTGTTTGTGAACTAACGATACAATGATCCTGGCAAACATTTGCGATTGGTCATAATCATACTTGGCATCCAACGGAATATAAATATGCATCCCCGTTGAACCCGATGTTTTTGGATAAGAAGGCACGTCCAATGCATCTAACACTTTTTTTACTTCCTGTGCCGCCGCAATCACCTGGTCAAAAGTGTTCTTATCCGGGTCCAGATCTATCACGCAATAATCCGGGTTATCCGGAGATTTATAGCGGCTAAACCAGGGATTCATTTCTATGCAACCTAATGAGGCCATCCATAGCAAATACGATTCGTCCGATCCAACTAAATATTCTTTATGCTCACCGTCGCTGGTGGTATACGGAAATGTTTTGGTTATCCAGTCGGGTGCCTTGCCTTTCACATCTTTCTGATAAAAACTGGAGCCATGTATACCATTCGGGAAACGGTTAAGCGACATGGGCCGGTCCTTCAAATAAGGCAAAATATAATCAGCTATGCGATAGTAGTAATTAAACATATCGCGCTTGGTTACCCCGTCCTCCGGCCAATAAACTTTGCTTAAATGCGTAAACTTGAGCTCATGACCACAAATTTTGCGCACTTGTGTTTCGTCTTTGGGGTTAAGCAAGGTTTTACGGTCTGTATCTTTTGGCGGTTCAATAGCCTCATGAGTTGTTTCTTTGGGCGATGTATTTTCTGCTTCGTCAACGGTCTCTTCAGTATCTTTTGGTACTTCTAAAATCACGTCGGTTGCTTTTTTATCATCGCGCAAGCCCTTAAAAGATGCCTGGCGAAAAATGCCATCGCTGGTTACTTCGGCAAAAGCCACCTCGCCTACCAGTTCAGGTTTTAACCAGGTAGGTTTTGCCCCCATACGCTGCGGACGAAACCTGGACGGCTTGTCCACATCCGGCTCAACATCAAAGGGGCTTTTATCTGTAATCAGCGGCTTAAACCTGGCCATCATCTCCTTCTGCATTTTGTCCGAAAAGCCCGTGCCTACCTTGCCTACATAATGCAGCTTCTTACCATCGTAAACCGCCAAAACCAGGGCACTGAAAGCTTTCGCCGTTCCCGCATTTTTGGTGAAACCTGCAATGATAACCTCCTGACGACGCTGTACTTTAATTTTGAGCCATTCTTTCGAACGCAGATCTGAAGTATAAATACTGTTGCTTTTTTTGGCGATGATGCCTTCCAAACCAATCTTCTCCGCTGCCTCAAAAAAACCGACCCCATTGGTGGGGAAAACTTTACTTTGGCGCACCCGGTCGTCATTGGCTGGCATCACTTCTTTCAATATAGCCTGACGCTGTATCAGCGGCAAACTCATCAGATTTTTACCTTCATACCAAAGGATATCGAATACATAATACACCAAATTACCATCGGCTTCGCTACGCCAGTTTTGCAGCGCGCCAAAGTCCGAAAGGCCTTTATCATTCAGTACTAATATTTCGCCGTCAATTACGGCATTGACCTGCCAGCCTTTTAAAATCTGGTTAATGGGATAATATTTATCGAAAGGAATATTGTTTCGTGATATCAGCTCTGCTCCGTTTTTGTCAATCACGGCTATGGCGCGATAGCCATCCCATTTAACTTCAAAAATCCAATCCGCATCGTCAAAAGGTGCATCTACCAGTGTAGCTTTCATGGGTTTGATATTTTTAGGGACAGCCGATTTAGGGGCCGACTTCAGCAATGCAGCTACGTCGATGTCTTTGGTTGTATCTTGTTCATCACCCAGGTCGTCAGCTATTTCATCCCGGGCTGCCGGGGCTTTTTTTTTCGGCTTCTCTTTTTTCAGATCTTCCTCACGCCCATGCTGCCAAACCTTCTCGCTGGTTTTCTCCATGCTTTCAATGGTTTTGCCTGATAGTATAGATTTATCTTTTTTAGTAATGTCTTTAGTCGATGCAAACTCGTCGTTATGTTTAATAAGCAGCCAGCCATTCTCGCCCATACCATGCGTCTTTACAAGGGCAAACTCGCCTTCCAGTTTCTCGCCATGCAGCTTAATTTTTACCGAACCCGATTTAAGCTGCTGCAGCAAATGTTTTTCCTGGGCTTTTTTCCCTTTAATTTCTTCGATAGGTTCATAGGTACCTTCGTCCCAAACAATCACTGTGCCTCCGCCATATTCGCCTTGTGGAATGATACCTTCAAAATTGGCGTAATCAAACGGATGATCTTCAACCATCATAGCCAGGCGTTTAACCTTCGGATCAAGTGAGGGGCCTTTAGGCACTGCCCAGCTTTTGAGCACGCCGTCCATTTCCAGTCGGAAATCATAATGCAGGCGCGAGGCGTCATGCTTCTGTATCACAAACATCAAATGATCTTTATCCTTACTACGGCCTGCTTTGGGTTCTGCAGTTTTAGTAAAATCGCGTTTTTCGACATATTTTTCCAGGCTCATAACAACGTTATTTGTTGTTATGGTAACAGCGTTGGGTAAAAAATGGTTTTAGGGAAACCTCAGAACAAGCACTCTGCGTAAGCTTATAATTTATGGCCTGTAATCTAATATTACACGTTTGTACCTCACTCGCAATGATACTACGGGATGGTTAACTGATCAGAACTCTTTAACATTAGTAGGTGTAATATAATGGATGGTTTCCTGGCCGGGGCCTTGAATAACGCACTCAACAACTTTCTTTTCAGTGATCACCGATTTTGCGTAAGCTAACGCGTCTTGTACACTATCAAACACCTTATAAACTCCCCTTCCGTTCTGCTGGTCAGGAAGCAGATCAATATTAAGTATTTGTCCGCTATTAACCTCAGCGGTTACCACAACAACCTGATGACTTTCTAATTCGGGAAATCTTTCCATATAATTGGTTTTATTTCTGATATAACTAAATATATGGAAAATGGTTCGGATGGTATATTCGTGCTGAGTTACAAATCCCGCGGCTGCTAATGGTGCAATGACATATTTTGTTCCTGTCATCCCGAACAATTTGAGAGATCTATACATACGTTAAACATGTGTGAATGTCCATGTATAGATTTTTTCGCTATGCTCAATAGAATAGTTCTCGCTATGCCCGAAAAGACAATGTTATTTTTGTCATGGGTAGCGTAGCAAAAACATTATAAAACACAAAAAGCCGAAGCGACAATCGCTTCGGCTTTTAAAATACTTAAGGCTTATCAGGTCTTATTTAGTCTTCAAAGAAAAAACCCAATCCAAGATCTGTTTAGCCTCCTCTGGTTTCAGGTCAGGGTGAGCAGGCATCATAACATCGCCCCAAACACCGTTACCGCCATTCTTAATCTTTTCGGTAAGCTGACGGTAAGTAGCTTTGTTGGCTTTATACTTGTTAGCCACGTCTGCAAATGCAGGGCCAATAACATGCTCATGCGCTTTATGGCATGATTTGCAATCCATCGACATTACCAAAGTTTGGCCTGCGGCAAATTTCGATGTCGGATCTATCGGTTCGTCCGAGCTGCCTGCGGCAATGATCACCTGTTTACTGGTAGCCGATTTCAGCTTAGGGTCTCTAACCCTAACCGATGCTTTGAAGTTACTTGCTTTTGGATAAGTGTAGCTTACCCAAGGCGTAGTGGTCACTTTTCTGATACCGTTGCCAAAGCTCCAGGTGTAAGTCATCTTGTCGTTCTCCGGATCGGTAGCTTTAACTTTCAAGGTCACTTTTAACGGTACTGCGCCGTATGATTTGTCGACAGTGATGTCAGTAATTTCAGGTGCGCGGTTACCGGCGTTATAATCTATTCGCGCAATGCCAGAGTCTTTATTCTTTTTGAACCAGCCGTCGCTGTTACCATATTCCAGGATGTACAGCTTGCCGTCAGGACCCATTTCCATATCAATCATGGAATTGAATTTGGTCTTGTTCATAAACGGCTCTATCGATACTAAGTTACCAGCATCATCCATAGTCACCACCTTGATCCAGTTGCGGATAAAGTCGTAAATAAACAGTTTATTATTAAAGTACGATGGTAATTTGCCTGTGCCTTTGTAATATTCAGCATGATAAACCGGACCAGCCATTGCAGTACGGCCACCTGAACCCAGCTCAGGAAACTGTGGCGATGCCGCATACGGATACCAGATAAAAGCCGGCTGCGCATTAGGCAGATCGGTTAAACCGGTGTTGTTGCGTGAGGTATTTACTACATGATTAGGATCAAAAGGCTCACCTACTTTACCGGTAGCATAGTCGTAATTACGATATGGATAGTTATCGCCTACAAAATATGGATAGCCAAAATTACCGGCTTTACGGGCCTGGTTAATCTCATCATAACCACGGGGGCCGTGCGTAGCTAAACTATCATTGCTTGCATCAGGGCCGACTTCGCCCCAATACAAAAAGCCATTCTTTTTATCAACAGAAATACGGTAAGGGTTACGGTTACCCATTACATAAATTTCGGGACGGGTTTTTGGTGTTCCTTTCGGGAATAGGTTTCCTTCGGGAATAGTATAACTGCCGTCAGGGTGAATTTTCAAACGCATGATCTTACCACGCAGGTCATTGGTGTTACCAGAACCACGACGGTCATCATACTGTTCAAAACCCGGACGGTCGTCCAGCGGAGAATAGGAATAAGAATTCGGTGGATTTTTACCACGGCCATCGTTCGGCTCATCAAACGGCGTAGTGTTATCGCCTTGCGAAACAAATAAGATATGATCTTTACCAAAAGCAATAGAACCACCGGTGTGGCAGCATATCTCGCGGGTAGTTTTTACCTGGATAATGATCTTTTCGCTTTTAAGATTGATCTTCCCGTTTACAAAAGTAAAGCGCGATAAACGGTTAACCGAAGTATCCAACGGGCTGTAATAAGCATAAATAAAGTGATTAGTCTTAAAGTCAGGATCGGCTTGTACACCTAACAGACCTTCTTCGGCATTAACGCCTTTACCTTTTTCCGTTAATGTGTGCGAGTAAACATTTAGTTTACCAGCCTGAGTTACTTTATGTGTAAGGTGATTGTATAACATAAACTCTCCCTTACGCTGTACCACCAGGATATCCAGGTTTGGCAGAATAGTCATTTCGGTAGGCTCATCAAATGCGCCAACTACCAACTGGACTTTATTAAAACGATTTTCTTCAGGTACGCGTGGTGTTTTAGCTTTTGCATAGTTCAAACGTGCATTGTTACCGATAGCATATTTGATACCGCCTAACAAATGCTGTAAAAACAAAGGCTCGCTGTACGACTCGTCAGTATGGCCTAAACCGGTATAAAACACACGGCCATTCTCAAAAGTATGGTACCAGGCAATCGGGTGGTTCGGACCCATTTTAAAAGCATCATCGCTGCCATTTTTGTTGTACTTCAATGATGATTCTTCCAGATTGATCAGCACATGGATATCAGGAGATACATTCTTATAGTGATACCACTCGTCCTTACGTTTCCACTCGGCAGGCAGCATTTTAGTGGCAATGAAATTTCTGTCAACCACAGTCAAAGTTGCCATTTGCTGCGCCGGGTGATGTGCAAAATAGGCACCTACCATACGCCCATACCAGGGCCAGTTATATTCAGCATCCGCAGCGGCATGTATACCTACAAAGCTGCCGCCGGCTTGCATATAGCGCTCCAGGTCGGCTTGTTGCGCGGCGTTCAGGATATCGCCTGTAGTACTTGCAAATACAAGGGCAGTGTATTTTTTCAGGTTATTTTCGGTGATCTTGTTGGCATCTGTAGTAGTGTCAACCAGAAAACCATTTTCCCGGCCCATTTTCATGATCGCCTGTGCAGCCAGCGGAATTGAGCCGTGGTGGTAACCTGCGGTCCTTTTAAAAACCAGGATGCGGGGTTTTGATTTTACTTGTGCATTGGCAAAATTTACTGTCGCAAAAACGGCCAGTAAACTAATGCCTAAAAAACTAAATAACTTTAATTTCATCGATTAGTAAGGGTTTATATTGTTTGGTTTTGACTTTACGATATTATAACCGTTAAAAGTATTCAAAATCCAAACAAAACCTCAAACTTTTTTGAAAAAAGCAATCGATTGCACGTAACTTATTCTTTACAGTTAGTGCGGTAGGAAGTAAAAATAACAAGAATGGAAGGAGGGTGTCAAGCTGCTTTTGTCATTCTGAGCATAGCGAAGAATCTTATGCACTTTGCTAATCGTTTATATAAGATCCTTCGCTATGCTACCAATGACATAATTAAATCTGTCGTGCCGTCCCAATAATATGGACGGCACGACCCGGTTAAATATGGCATTTCAACGAGGAACGAGGAGAAGCCTTGTACGCTTTGCTAGCTTAACGCTTGTATAAGATTTCTCCCGTTGGTCGAAATGACAAAAAAGGTAATAGATAAGTGATATTATCTCCAACCGCCACCCAACGAGCGATACAACTCGGCTACCGCTTTCAAATGCTCAGTTTTAACACTGGCTAATTCAAGCTCGCTTTGCAGTACATTGCCTTGGGCGGTGATCACCTCCAGATAATTAGCCATACCGTTTTTAAACAGCTGGTTAGCGTTTGCTGTAGCTTGTTGCAAAGTATTTACTCTTGCTGCCGCGATGTCCTGCTCCTCTTTCAATTTGTCAATTTTCACCAGGGCGCCAGACACCTCTCCTACCGCGTTCAGTACCGTTTGACGAAACTCGATCACCGTTTTTTCCCTGTCAATCTTAGCTACCTCATAATTGGTTTTTAACGCTTTATGATCCAGCAAAGGCGTGATCAAACTGCCTGACACTACGCCGAACAAAGAAGCCGGAATATTAAACCAGTTACTTGCTTTAAAAGAGTTAACACCACCTTGTGCGGTAATACGCAAAGCCGGATACATCTCTGCCTGGTTAATACCGACGTTAGCATTAGCTACCGCCAGCGCCAACTCGCTGCTTTTTACATCAGGGCGACGACTTACCAGGGCCGACGGCAATCCCGAAGGTAAATTATCGGCAAACCTGATATCATTCAGTTTTTTATTGCGCTCTATACCAGCCGGCAGTTCACCGGTTAATATACGTAAAGCGTTTTCCTGTAAAGCGATATTCTGTTCAAACTGCGGGATCAGCGCGGCCGCCGCTTGTTGTTGCGCCTGTGCCTGCTGCACGGCCAGCAAAGTAACCTGACCGGCATTGTATTGCAGCTTAATAATGTTAAGCGTGCTGTCGTTCAGCCTTACATTGCTTTGGGCAGTTTGCAGCTGTGCATCCAGCATCAGCAGGTTATAATAACCTTGAGCTACAGATGCAACTATATTAGTTTGTATAGCTTTTCTGGCCTCTGCAGTTTGCAGGTAAGCTGCCAGAGCCGCCCTGTTTTGATTATGAATCTTGCCCCAGATATCGGCCTCCCACGATAGCGAAAGGTTAGCAGAATAGTCCTCGATGTGTTTGGTGGTAATACCCGCATTGCTCAGGCTTAACCCGTTCAGGCTATTGTCTGACGGGCGACTGGTGCTTGCGGTAATATTTAGACCAACCTCAGGCACATAGTTCCATTTAACCTGTTTTACAAGTAACTGCGACGCTTCTATATTTTTAACCGCCAGCTGCATATCATAGTTTTTGATGATAGCGCTGTCGATCAGCTTTTGCAGTTCGGCATCGGTAAAGAAATCTTTCCAGGGTATATCAGCAATGCTGGTTGTGTCTGTACTGACAGCATTTCTAAAGTTTGCAGGCAAAGCCGCCTGCGGTGTTTTGATATCTTTTGATACCCCGCAGGCACTAAGTGCCAGCGTAAGTACCAAAAGATATTTATTGATATGTTTCATAGTCGTAAATATTAAATTAAGCCAGTTCAGTTTCTTGAATGGCCACCGGAACGCCATTTTTGTGGTGATGGTCGCTGTCGCTCTCTTCATTGATAGCGAAAGGTACACCTGTTATCTTTTCCTGTATATTCTGGAAGATCACGAACAGCACCGGGATAATAAATAAGCCTAATATTACTCCCGACACCATACCGCCCGCAGCTCCGATACTAATAGAGTGGTTACCCTGTGCAGACGGACCGGTTGCAATACTCATCGGGAACAAACCGAACACAAAGGCCAGCGAGGTCATGACAATTGGGCGCAGCCTCGCTTTGGCTGCCTCTATAGCAGCCGCAACCAGCGACTTCCCTGCCTTGCGGCGCTGCACCGCGAACTCGACGATCAGGATGGCATTCTTAGCCAGCAAACCAATGAGCATGATCAGAGCCACCTGTACGTAAATGTTGTTTTCGATGCCGGTTAGCCCCAATGCCACGAACGTACCCAGGATACCTGTAGGGATAGAAAGGATCACCGCAAACGGCAATATATAGCTTTCGTATTGTGCCGATAACAAGAAGTAAACAAATATCAGACACATCAGGAACACAATGGTTGATTGCCCACCTGAAGCGATCTCCTCGCGGGTTTGGCCGGAGAACTCATAAGCAAAGCCTTGCGGCAACTCCTGCTGCGCAACCTCCTGTATAGCACGTATCGCATCGCCCGAGCTAAAGCCCGGTTTGGGTATGGCATTGATCTCAATAGAATTGAACAGGTTATAGCGCGATGCCGTTTCTGAACCAAATACACGGGTAAGTTTTACCAGGGTATTGATCGGCACCATTTCACCTTTACTGTTTTTTACAAACACGCGGTCAATAGCCGATGGGTCGGTACGGTCGGCAATATCAGCCTGAACAATTACACGGTAATATTTACCAAAGCGGTTAAAGTCTGACGCCTGGGCTGTACCAAAGTACGCCTGCATAGTGGATAGTATATCCTTAACACTTACCCCCAACTGGCTTGCTTTCTCGTCATCAACTTCTAATTGCAATTGTGGATAATCGGCTTTATAAGAAGTAAAGGCAAACGCTATTTCCTTACGCTGCATCAATTTACCAATAAAGCCATTGGCAATGCCGCTAAACTTGGCTAAACTGCCGTTGGTTTTATCCTGCAGCATTACGTCGAGCGCTTCTACGTTACTAAAGCCGGGCACAGTAGGGAAACTGAATACGAAGAAAGTGCCACCCGGAATACCGGCCAATTTACCTCTTACTATATTCTGAATATCGTCAATGTTTTTGACAGCACCACGCTCGTCGTTAGGTTTTAGCAGCAGGAAGATAACACCGGCTGATGGACTGCTTGACTGTGTCAGGAAGTTAAAACCAGACAACGCTGTCACGAATCTTTGCGATGGCAATGTTTTTAACTGATCTTCGGCTTGCTTAAATATTTTGTTGGTACCGTCCAACGATGTACCTGATGGTGTAGACACCGCTATTGCTACGAAGCCCTGATCCTCGGTCGGGATAAAGCCCGATTTTGTGGTACGTACCAGGAAAACAGTAACAGCGATCACCACGGCAAGACCAGACATAGCCACCCATTTATTCTTGATCAGCGATTTTACCCCGACAATGTATTTATCGGTCATGTAATTA